>CAVJQK010000009.1:0-12200 GCA_963651795.1 Erysipelotrichaceae bacterium
GAAATAGTGTATTGATTATTCAAATCGGAAAGGATGATGCGTATGTTGAAGACGATTGCGGCGCCGCAGGCTTTTGGGAAGAAATCGAATGATGTGATTTTCGGGGCGGCGAATGCGGCGAAGGAAGATATTGCGATAAACGGCGCGGCGGCGGTGACGAATGCGACCATCGGTGCGATTTTGGACGAAGAGGAGCATTTAGTATGCCTCCCGACGGTCGAAAAGACGTATAAGGAAATTCCGATGGAAGATCTCATTGCGTACGCACCGGTCGCGGGGCTTCCGGCGTTTCTGAAAGATGCCGAGGAATGCTGTTTCGAAAATGCACGTCCGAAGGGATATACGGCCGCCGTTTCCACAGCGGGCGGTACGGGCGCGATTCACCATGTGATTCACAATTACAGTGAGCCGGGCGATGAGATTTTGACGGCGGATTGGTATTGGAGTGCGTATAAAACGCTTTGTGAGGATAACGGGCGTCATCTTCGTACGTATCACATGACGGATGCGGCGGGACATTTCGATTTTGCCGATTTCAAGGAAAATTTGCTGGCGATGGCGGCCCGGCAGAAGCAGCTCGTCGTCGTTTTGAATACGCCGGCGCACAATCCGACGGGTTATTCGCTGACGGATGCGGATTGGGATCATGTGCTCGGCCTTTTCAAAGAATTGGCGGCCGAGGGGAAACATGTGATTCCGCTCATCGATGTGTCGTATATCGATTATGCGGGGGAGGGCGCGCGTGATTTCTTCCTGAAATTCGAAAATATGCCGGAGGAAATTTTCATCATTATCGCGTTCAGCCTTTCGAAGAGTTTTACGCTGTACGGGCAGCGCATCGGTGCGATGATTGCACTCTCTTCGAATGAAGATTTGGTGACGGAATTCAAGGATATCAATGCGTATACGAATCGCGCGACGTGGTCGAATAATTGCCGCGGCGCGATGGAATGTCTGATTCGCATTTGGGAGGATCCGGAGAGGCGCGCGTCGTGGAAAGCCGAGCAGCAGGCATATTATTGCCTCATTCAAGAGCGTGCGGAAATTTTCATGAGGGAAGCGGCGGAAGTGGGGCTCCCGGCGATGCCGTATCAGGCGGGATATTTTCTTTCGGTGCCGCTTCGCGATTCCAAAGCGGTGTGCGAATATTTGCATCGCGAGCATATTTATCTCGTGCCGCTCGCGGCCGGTGCGCGCATTGCCGTTTGCGCGGTGACGAAAGCGAAAATGCACGGCATTGCGACGAAGCTGAAAGCGGCGATGGAAGCTTGCGGGGAAATTAGCAACTAGCAATTCAGGTGTCGGCTACCGCACAAATGATGCACAAAGGAGTTGTGAAAAATGCGAAAGTATTTTTTCACAACCCTTTTTTTGTTTCCGTATTTCGGGTGCGAAGGCGTGGTTTCTTTGTGGTATAATGAGATGATAAAAGTATTTTGCGCATTCTATAATTTTTCAATTACGACATGAAATAAAAAGGAGAATAACGGGATATGGACGGTGTAGTATTGGCAATGCTTTTGCCTTCCTGCTTTTTTGGGCTGTATTTGATTTTGGAAGCGGCCGATTGGGGCATTTGTATGGCGGCGCCGGCCGTGACGAAAAATACGGCGGAGCGGCGCGCGATTTTTTCTCTTTTGCGTCCGGGCTTGGACGGCAATGAGCTTTGGTTTTTCATCGGTTTCTACATGCTTTCCTGTGCGCTTCCGCAAGTGAAGGGGACGGGTATGGAAACTTGGTACAGCGTGATGCTTTGCCTTGTCGGCGGCGGCGCGGTGCTTCGTCTTTTGGCTTCTGTGATGCGCGGTACGTTTTCTTCGCCCGTTTTGATGAAGGGCTTGTCGGTGTTCTCGTTTATTTCTTTATTTTTAACGGGACTTATGGGAACGTATATTTTGACGGGTGAGCTTTTCACGGCGGCGGGAATTTGCGCCGGGCTGTGGACAGTGCTCGCCTGTTTCCAAATCGGTTGTCTCTACGGCGCGGTGAAAGTGGTTAATCCTTTGGGCGAACGGCTGCGCGCGGCGTTCTTGGTGGCCAGCGTACTTTCGGCTTTGGTGTATGTCGTTTTCGCCGTGGCGCTTCAAATGACGCTGGGCGAGGTGTGGCATACGGAAGGATATTTTTGGATGAGTCTTATCGCGACGGCGGTGATTTTCCTCGGCGCTTTTTTCCTGACGAGAAGCCGGCATCCGGCAGCGGGACTTTTGGCGGCGTACGCCGCGTCGTTCTTTGCGATTGCGATGTATTTTTCGGCGTATGTCATGGTGCTTCCGGAAATTCATGCGCCCGATTTGGTTTCTTTGAAAACGGGAATGGATGCGATTCCGGCCGCCGTTTTGCTTACAATTGCCGCCGTGTGGACGCTTTCGACTTTTGTCTGGCGGCTTATCCGTAAAAAAGTGATGTATACATGGGAGGATCATATCTGATGGCACAGCTTGTGAAAATGACGCATACGATTGACGAAATGCTGGAAAGTATGGGCGTGAAAATTGTTTTGGACGGTGCCGGACTTTCCGAAGAGGATCGCCGGGAGGCGGAAAAGAACGGGGATATTGTAAAGGTGGCGGGAGAGCCCGCCCGGAAGGATGAGGAAGAAGATGTCTGAACTTCGGGTCAGAAAAATACAGGAATTTATCAAGCAGGAAGTCGGCAGCATGCTGCTCCATGATTTGAAGGATCCGCGCCTCGGTTTCATCACGGTGACGGGCGTGAAGCTCACCGGAGATTTGCGGGAAGCGACGATTTACGTATCTCTTTTCGGGAAACCGGAGGAGAAGGAAGCGTCGATGGCCGCTTTGAATAAAGCGAAGGGTTTCATTCGAAAAGAACTCGGCGGGAGGCTTCGCATTTATTACACGCCGACAATTTCTTTCGAAGAGGATACGTCGCTGGATTACAGCATGCATATCGAAGGGCTTTTGAAAAAGGTCATTAAGGAGGATGAGAATGAAAATCGGGAGAGCGGAAGTCTTTGAATTTTTGAAATCGCACGAACGTTTTCTTTTGATCGGTCATGTGCATCCGGACGGAGACGATGTGGGCTCGATGACGGCGCTTCGAAATGTCCTTCTGGCGATGGGGAAACAGGCCGATGCGGTGCTGGGGGATCCGGTGCCTTCGTATTTGTCTTTCATTCCGAGTACGAGTGCGATTATGACGGAAATTCCCGACGGTGCGTCGTACGATGCGATGATTTTTACCGATTTGGCCAATATCGAGCGCGGCGGCGATTTTGCGTTTCCGAAAGTGGATTCGCTTTGCATCGATCATCATGAGACGAATACGGAATATACGGATTTATTGTGGCTGGAAGCGGATTATGCGGCGACGGCGGAAATGCTGGCCGAGCTCTTTTTTGCTTACGATTTGCCGATGAACGAAGATGCGGTGAATGCACTCTACATGGGCATCGGGACAGACAGCGGTTTCTTTAAATATTCGAATACGTCGGCGCATACGCTTTTGATGGCGTCGAAATTGGTGGAAACGGGAGCCCGCCCGGCATTTATTTCCAATCATCTGGATGTGGTGTCCAAAAAGACGATGGAAGTCACGCAGCGCGTCTTGGATACGCTTTCTTATGCGTATGACGGGAAGCTCGCTTTCGCATATATGGATAAAGAGTCGATGGCGCTCGACGGAGAAAATGCGGATTATTATGCGGATATCCCGCGGCGCGCGGAGGGCGTGGAGCTGGCTGTGCTTTTGAAATACGAAACGGAATCGCGCACGCGCGTGTCGTTCCGTTCGCGCGAATATGCGGATACGGCGAAACTGGCGACGGAATTCGGCGGCGGCGGGCACAATCGTGCGTCCGGCTGCACGATTTCGTCCTCGATTGAAGAGGCGATGGCGCAGGTGACCGAGAAAGCGGCTAAATATCTTTGATGGACGGAATTTTAAATGTTTTGAAACCGGCGGGGATGACGTCTTTTGATGTAATCGCATGCCTTCGCCGGATTTACGGGCAAAAAAGAATCGGTCACGGAGGGACGTTGGATCCTTTGGCGGCCGGTGTGCTTCCCGTGTTTTTGGGGCGCGCGGCAAGACTCATCGAGTATGCGCCGATTCATACGAAAACGTATGAGGCGGAGTTTCTGATGGGTTTTGAAACGGATACGGAGGATGTGTCCGGTCATATTGTGACGCGGGGCGCGCCGATGGCCGATTTTGCCGTGTGGGGAAAAGTGGCGGAATCGTTTCGCGGAAAAATTTTGCAGGTGCCGTCTCTCTATTCGGCAAAACTCATTAACGGGCGGCGCGCGTATGATTTGGCGCGGGAAGGAAAAGAATTTACTCTTCCGGCCAAAGAAATTGAAATTTATGCGCTCACGATTCGCGAAGTGCGGCCGCCGTATGTGCGGCTTTCCGTCACCTGCTCGTCGGGGACATATGTGCGATCTCTCGGGCGCGATTTGGGACGCGCGGCGGGATGCCCGCTCACGATGTCCTTTTTGCTTCGTTCGGCGATGGGACCTTTTACCGTTTCCGAAGCCAAAACGATTGAAGAAATTCAAGAAAATCCGGAAGGGGTGCTCATGCCTCTCACACCGGAATTGCTCACACTTCCGCTCTTTGCGCTTTCGCGTGAGGCGGCGGATGATTTTTTATTGGGGAAACGGCTTCGCACGGACGCGGCCGATGCGGAGACGCAAGTATGGTGCAGGAAAGATTTTCTCGGCATCGGGCGCATCGAAGCGGGCGTGCTTCACCCCAAAAAAGTTTGGAATTAAAACGGATTGTCTATGAAGTTGTATCATTCTTTTGAAGAAATCCCGAAAGGAAAACCGGTCGTTTTCGCCATCGGCTTTTTCGACGGTTTCCATTTGGGGCATCGCGCCATTTTGCAAAAAGCGCGGGACATGGCCGATGCGCGCGGCGCGGATATGGGCATTGTGACATTTTATCCGCATCCGTCTGCCGTGCTGTTTCCGGAGAAACATGTACAGATTTTGGAAACGGAAACGGAGAAAGAGCGTGCGGCGGAAATGCTCGGCGCGGATTTTTCCGTCGTCTTTTCGGTGACGAAAGAATTTCTCGCGGAAAGTGCGGAATCGTTTCTGGAAACATTGTCGCGGGTGCCGAATTTGGTCGGCATCGCGGTCGGAGAAAATTTCACATTCGGGCAAAAAGCGGCCGGAACGGCGGCGCATCTTTCAAAATTTTTCGAAAGCGGCGCGGTTTCCGTGTGCGTTTTGCCGCTTTTGACATCCGCACTTTGCGGCGGGCGTCCGATCAGCAGCACGGAAATCCGTGCGTTTTTGCGTGAGGGCGATGTGGAAACGGCGGCGGCGCTTCTGGGTCGTCGTTACAGTCTCGCGGGCGATGTGGCGCGCGGTTTCCGACGCGGGACGGAAGCGGTCGGTTTCCCGACGGCCAATCTTTCTTTCGATGCGTTGCGCGTCCTTCCGGCGGACGGCGTGTATGCGACATACGTAAAAATTCGCGGGAAACGTTTCCCGGCCGTGACCAATATCGGAAACAATCCGACATTCGGAAATAAAGAGCGCACGGTCGAAACTTTTATTTTGGATTTTGACGAAACGATTTACGGAGAAGCTTTTGCGGTGGAATTTGTCCGGCGGCTGCGGGGCGAAATGAAATTTCCCGACGCGAAAGCACTCGCCGGGCAAATTGAAACGGATATTTGCGAAGCGAGAAAATTTTTAAAATAAAACCGGCCGAATTTCGACCGGCAAAGAAAGGAAGCTATACTATTATCATGACACAGGCAGATCTCAGGCGTTTTTTATGGACAGCCGTTTTGGTCGTGCCGATTCCCGTCGGCGCCTATGCGGTGCATACGGTGGATTCGATTTTAATTTCGGCCGCGGCGTATTTTTTGCCGGCGCTTTTCGTCCCCTGCTTTGCGCTTGCCAAACGCGGCGGGGAAAATGTCGTCCGCGCGGCGGCGCATCCGGTGACGGCGACATGCCTCATTTTCCCGTTTTACCTTGCGGTTTTCACGATTTTGGTGCGGGAACGCATTACGGACGCGCCGAATATGATTCTTCACGGTGCTTGGGCACTCGTTTCCATGACGGCGGTGCTCGCCGTAATCATGCTCGCGGATGAAGTATGCCTTCGTCTGCATCGGAAAATGTCGGAAACGATGCCCGCCAAAAAAGAATGGCTCACATTTTCGTTTTACACCGGGCTGATACCGGCCGTCATGCTCATCTCGCTGGCGATTCTCGCCTTTTCCGGGCTTGACCGCGGATACGCATCCTTTTTCTTTTTGGCATCCGGCATGGTGCTGGTGCTGTATTTGAAAATCGCGCTTGCGATGGCGGCCGTTGCCTTTTATTTGTATCTCGGAAGCCGCGGAAATAAATGGGTACGTCTGACGCGCGCGGCTTTGACCGGTTTCTTCTGGCTCGTCCTCGTGTGGATTCCGATGCTCATTTCCTATTCGATGGAAACGTACGGCGCGTGGCGGCTCTATTTGGATCCGAGCTATCTCGTGATTTTCCCGATTCTCTCCGATTTGTGGCTTTCGGCGGCTGCTCTTTGGCTCGGGAAAAAAGTGACGAATTGGATTTTCGTGGAATATTAAATTTGACAGAAATCGTCTACGGTGTATAATTTGAAACTGAGAGCGGACGACCGCTCGGCGGAAGGCTTAGGGGTTCCCGATTGCCGGTATTCGTAAGAAATCGGACAGCGGAGCAGGTAGAGCCTTTTCCTATTTCCGACAGAGAAGGAAATTGCGAAAGTTTCCGCCTCTGTCATACGGCTTATATCTCGCGGGAGAATAAGAACGGAGGTTTTTAACCATGGAAAAAGTCAATCATGTACCGGTGCAGCACACGTTTCTGAATATCAGACAGCTGACTGTGGCGGGGTTCCTGGCGGCGATCACCATATTCCTGGGCATCACGGGATACGGATTTGTGCCGCTTGTTTTTATGCACGCGACCATTCTGCATATTCCGACCATCATCGGAAGTATTGCGGCCGGCCCGCGCGTCGGGATGTTGGTCGGGCTCATGTTCGGGCTCTTCTCTTTCATCCAATCCATTCGCGCGCCCAGTCTGCTTTTGCAATTTGCCGCATCGTACAATATCGGCTATGACGCCGCCGTGTGCATTCTGCCGCGCATGCTGATCGGCCTCATCGCGTATCTCATCTACAAACATTTGAAAACGAAAGATTTCATCCGCGTTGCGGTATCCGCCGTATTGACGACGGTGCTTCACACGGTGATGTTCCTGGGATTGCTCTTCATTTTGGTCGGCGCTCCGTATGCCGCGCAGCAGGGTATTTCCGTTTCCGCCGTCGGAAATCTTTTCCTCGGTATCACCGTGGCAAACGGCATTCCGGAAGCCATTGTGTCGGGCGTCATCGTCACACCGATTATTCTGGCGCTGAAACGGGCGGGCTGGAAGATTTGAGCTGACATAATCAAAAAGAGGCTGTAACAAAATGCAAAAACATTTTGTTACAGCCTTTTTGCGTATCATCTTTTTTATATTTCTTTTCTGAGTTTTTTATCGCAAAGCGCTACGATGTCCGCCGTGGTTTTTCCAGCCGATTCGCAGACGGCGCCGAGCGTCGTTTTCATATCCTGCGGCATGGTGAGACCGTTTTCCTGCAGGAGCGAAATGAGCTGCGGGTAGAGCGTCAGAATATCTTCCATGGGCGTTTCGGCGGAAATGAGCGGTTTCCCGTATTTATCGGAAAGATATTCATTCATTTCACCCAAAATTTCAAAGACATCGAGCCCGTGTGCCTGCGCGGCCTGCCAAATATTTTCGTCGTAGGAAACGAAACAACCGACGCAGGACATGCCGTATTCCATGAGAAGCGGGCCCATTTCCGGATACACTTCGATGACTTGCATCACATTGTGTTCCGGGCGGACGAAATCGCCTTCGGCAAGCGGCGGCACATCCGGCATGCCCCAGGAGCTGCCGTAATATTCTCCGTTTTCCGCGGGATTGCTTCCGAGCACCGCATCGCGGAATTTTTCGAATCCCATTTCGGAAATGAATTCTTCGAGCGGCTGATACGTTTCTTTATCGAGATAATACGTCGCGGCTTTCATGAGAATGTCGACGGCGTCGCTCGGAAATTGCGAGAAAGCGAAAAATGTTTTCTTCCCGACGTAAATGTCCCAGCCGTCGGACATGCCGATGGCGCGGAGCGGAAGAGGCGTCGCGATCGTGCAGGTGAGGATGCAAATCGGCCAGCTTCCGAAAGCGGAAAGTCCGAGAGACGCGAGAAGTTTCGTCACGTCATCTTTTGCGAGGCCGCAAATGAGCGGGCGATGCTTTTCGTCCTTCGTGAAAAACGCATCGTAAGACGCGGCGGTTTCCTGCATTTTCTTTTCAAATTCCGCACGCCCTTCGGTTACTTCGGCGATATAATCGATTTCGACGGAAAATGTGAGATTATCGGCGGTCATAATGACTCCTTTCATACGATGAAACGGTTTCTTTTTGTGCTTGTATTATAACACAAGCGGAAACCGAAAATTTTTCGGGAAACGATTTTTCGGCGCGCTTTTCCCTTTTCGTTGACACATTTGCATAATTATGCTAATATTCTGTATATATTTTCTAAAATATCGGGAGTGTATCATGAGCGAGAAAAAAGTCATTTACGATATCCGCCATTTGAAGAAAAGTTTCGGGAAACTGGACGTCTTGCGGGATATCAGTATGGAAATCGAAAACGGGGAAGTCGTGACGATTATCGGTCCTTCGGGGAGCGGGAAATCGACGCTTCTTCGCTGTCTCAATTTTTTGGAAGAGCCGACGGGCGGCGAGCTTTGGTTTGAAGGAAAGAAAATCGATTCGAAATCGGATATCAAATCGCTGCGCCGCGATGTGGGCATGGTGTTTCAATCTTTCAATCTGTTTCCGATGATGTCGGTGCTGAAAAACGTCATGTATGCACCGATGCACATCAAAAAAGTGCCGGAGGCGGAAGCGAAAGAGCAGGCGCTCAAACTTTTGGATGATGTCGGGATGGCGGATCATGTCGATTTTTATCCGGAGCAGCTTTCCGGCGGGCAGCAACAGCGTGTCGCGATTGCCCGCGCGCTTGCGATGAAACCGAAAATGCTTCTTTTCGACGAACCGACGTCGGCGCTCGATCCGGAGCTTGTCGGCGACGTTTTGGAAGTTATGAAGGAAGTGGCGATGCACGGGATGACGATGGCCGTCGTGACGCACGAAATGCAATTTGCGCACTCCGTTTCCAATCGCGTCATTTTCATGGATAAGGGATACATTGTCGAAGAGGGCAGTCCCGAGGAAATTTTCACGCACCCGAAAGAAGAACGGACGCAGCTGTTCCTGAAACGGCTGCTGCATGCGGATATTTAAGGACTGAGGTGCATCATGGATTTAGTATTGGATACCGCGATAAAATACAATGACATTTTTATGGCGGGGATAAAAATTACGATTATCATTTCTTTCATGGCGTGTGTCTTCGGGCTGCTGCTCGGGATTTTGCTCGCGTTTATGAAAATTTCCGGTGTGAAAATTCTGGAATGGATCGCGACGGTCTATGTGGAAATTATCCGCGGGACGCCAATTCTGGTACAGATTTCTCTCGTATTCTTCGGGCTTCCTTTTTTGGGAATTCATTTTCCGAGTTTTGAAATCATGGGCGTCGATTTCGAGCGATTATCGGCCGGTGTCATAGCGCTTGTTATTAACTCCGGTGCGTATGAATGTGAAATCGTGCGTTCGGGGATTCAATCGGTGCCGAAGGGGCAGATGGAAGGCGCGCTCTCGCTCGGCTTCTCCCGATGGGAAGCGATGGTGCGGATCATCATTCCGCAGGCCATCAAAAATATTCTGCCGGTTATCGGAAACGAATTTGTCACGCTCATCAAGGAATCTTCTCAGGTTTCCGTCATCGGGATGGCGGATTTGATGTATACGGCGACGACGATTCAGGGTATCAGTTTCCAACCGTTCCCACCGCTCGTCATTGTCGCGGTGTATTATTTCATTATGACGTTTGTCGTTTCAAATATTCTTCGCGCATTGGAATGGAAATTCAAGGTGAAGGCTGTGCGGTAAGCGCGGTTTGACTTTTATGTTATAATTCTTCTAAAAGTAAATACGGGAAACAGATGGTTTCTCTTTGGAAACAGCCGATGGCGGCAGGCGAGATTTCGCAGGACTATCGGCTGTTTCTTTTTCAAAATTTTGTTTTTTCGAAGTGGTGTATATAAAGGAGTTATTATGTCTGTCAAAAATTTGCCTTGTTCTTCCGAGAAACTGACGGAAATCGCCGAGACGTACGGGACGCCGTTTCATTTGTATGATGAAAAAGGAATAAAAAATTTTATTGCAGAGTTGTATCGCGCGTTTTCGTGGAATCCGAATTTTTATGAATATTTCGCGGTGAAGGCGACGCCCAATCCTTGGATTATGAAATTGCTCCGCGAATGCGGTGTGGGTGCCGATTGCAGTTCGCTGGCGGAATTGGTCTTGGCGGATGCCGTGGGCCTTTCCGGGGATGAAATCGTATTTTCTTCCAATGACACGACGGATGAGGAGTTTTTGAAAGCGGCGTCTTTGGGTGCGATTGTGAATTTGGACGATGTGTCGAATCTGGATGATATGGACAGACTCGGTCTCGTGCCGGAGAAAATTTGTTTCCGCTATAATCCGGGGCCGGAGCTTACGCGCGGCAATGCGATTATCGGAAAACCGGAGGAAGCCAAATACGGCATGACGCGTGAGCAGCTCATGCAATGCGTGGAATGGGCCGTTTCCAAAAAGATTTCGTATATCGGCATTCACACGATGGTGATTTCCTGTGAGCTGGCGCTGGAAGGACTTCTGGGGACGATTCGCATGATGTTCGAATTGGCGAAGGAAATTAAAGAGCGCTACGGCGTCACCGTTTCCTTCATTGATTTCGGCGGCGGGATCGGGATTCCGTATCGCCCGGAAGAGGAAGCGGTGGATATCGCGGCGCTGGGCGAAGGGGCTAAAGCGCTTTATGAAGAGCTGATGGACGGTTTCGACGGGACGCGGATTTCCTTTGAATGCGGCCGCTGCATCACGGGACCTTTCGGATATCTCGTCGCGCGTGCGATTCACTACAAGCACATTTACCGCGATTATATCGGACTTGATGCTTGCATGGCCGATTTGATGCGCCCGGCGCTTTACGGCTCGTATCATCACATCACGGTTTTGGGCAAAGAAAATGCGCCGCTTACGGAAACGTATGACGTGACGGGTTCTCTTTGTGAAAATAATGATAAATTTGCGATTGGGCGCAAACTTCCGAAAATCGATACGGGCGATCTTCTGGTCTTCCACGATACCGGCGCGCACGGGCACAGCATGGGATTTAATTACAACGGGAAACTTCGCCATCAAGAGCTTCTTTTGAAAGAGGACGGGAGCATTCAGGTGATTCGGAGAAACGAAACGCTCGCGGATCTTTTCGCGACATTGGATTTCCCGGGACTTTCCGTATAAAGAAACAATATAAAAAGTCGAGACGACGACGGAGATAATCCGAAGTTCGTCTCGACTTTTTTTGTTTCCTTTTTTATAAACCGCACGCGATGCCGACGACGGCGGAAAAAGCAATGTAAAGAATGGGATGTTTCTTATATTTTTTATACGCCCAAAAAATGACGAGAGCCAGGAGTAAACTTTTCCAATCGACGAGGGAGAGGAAATTTCCCGTCGCGGCGAAATCGTCCGGGCGGAGGAGCGCGATTTTCGCCACGCCCAATCCCGCGGCGGCAACGAGGGCGCAGCTGGCGGGGCGAAGGCCGGAGAAAATGCGTGAGACAATGACGGAATTTTTAAAAGCGGAAAGCGCTTCGGAAACGAGGACGATGACGAAGAGCGCCGGGCAGACGATGCCGCAGGTCGCAATGAAACCGCCCCAAAGGCCGAGCGTCTGATAGCCGGCGTACGTCGCCATATTGATGCCCAAGGGCCCGGGCGTTGATTCGGAAATCGCAATCATATTGGCGATATCGGCCGCGGAAAACCAACCGGTCACGCGGCTCATTTCCACGAGAAAGGGGAGCGTCGCCAATCCGCCGCCGACGGCGAAAAGGCCTGTTTTGAAAAATTCGAAGAAAAGTTGAATCGAAATATTGTCTGAAAAATCCGGCATGATGCAGTTTCTCCCGACGAAAAAAAGTAAGGAAACGAAAAATGCGGTTTCTTATTTTTTGAAAAGCAAAAGTCCGAGGA
>CAVJQK010000009.1:12210-15247 GCA_963651795.1 Erysipelotrichaceae bacterium
GTCCGAGGACGCCCGCGGTGAGCGTGAGGAAGACGGGGCTTATCGGCGTGAAAAGCGAAGCGCCCAAAATGAGGAGAAAAATAATAATCGCGCGCGTTTCCTTCAAAGATTTTTTCCCGAGCGTGATGACGGCGTCCAAAATGAGGACGCACACGCAGGCGCGGATGCCGGCAAAACCGTGAATGACGATGGGCGAGTCGGCGAAATTGGAAAGAAAAGCGGCGATGATGCTGATAATGATAAAGGAAGGCGTGATGACGCCGACAGTCGCGAAAAGTCCGCCGGCAAATCCCGCCAATTTATATCCGACGAATGTCGCGACATTCACGGCAATCATGCCCGGCGTGCATTGCCCCAGCGCGAAATAGTCCAAAAGTTCTTCGGTCGTCGCCCATTTTTTTCCGACGATGTCGCGCTCCAGAAAAGGCAGCATCGCGTATCCGCCGCCGAATGTGACGACGCCGATGCCGGCAAATGTGCGAAATAAATCCCACAATAGTTTCATAGCGGCTCCTTATTAAAAGTATCTGTAGTGCATTGCGCACGGTCTCAATATTATGTTATCATAGGAAAAGATATAGGGGATATATTTATTTCCTTCATTCCCATATGCGGAGTATATGGATTTGAAATTTTCGGAAACGGCGCGAAAGAAAACGATTTTTCGCTCGTTTCATAAGGAGAAAAACATGGAATTTCGGCAACTCAGATATTTTGCGGCAATTGTGGAAGAGGGGACGATTACGGCGGCGGCCAAAAAATTGCACGTGTCGCAGCCGCCGCTTTCTCAGCAAATGCGCGCATTGGAAGAAGAATTCCAAGTGCCGCTTTTTGAGCGCGGCGCGCGGCAGATTCGCCTCACGGAAGCGGGGCGCATGCTCTACGGCTACGCGACGGGCATGCTGGAGCTCGCGGCATCCATCGAAGAAGGCATCGAAAATTTCAGAAACGGGCGTGAGGGCGCGGTAAGACTCGGTTTGGTTTCCTCGGCGGCATCGGCCGAGCTTTTTTCCGGTCTTTCGCTTTTCCGCGACATATCGAAAGCGATTCGTTTCAAAGTGTTTGAAGGAAATACGTATCAACTCACGGAATTATTGAAAAAAGGGCATATCGAGCTTGCGATTTTGCGAGCTCCGTTTCCGTCTTACGGTCTCACGATGGCGACGCTTCGCAAGGATCGGATGACGGTCTGCGGCACGGAATCGTTTTTCGCGGGGAAACCGGAAATTTTGACTGCGGAAGATTTGGCGGATGTGCCGCTTTTGATTTATCGGAGATGGGAAAGTTTCATTCACGATGCGTTTGACAGGAAGGAGGTCACACCGAATATTTTCTGTATTGCGGATGATTCCCGCACCTGCCTTTCGTGGGCGAGGGCGGGGCTCGGTCTCGCGATTGTGCCGGAGTCCATCGCAAGGACGGTGAGCGGGCTCACGGCGAAAATTTTGAATGAGGAAAGCTTGGACTCGCGTCTTGTCGTCGCCAAAAGAGAGGATGCGGCGCTTTCCGGAAGCGCGCAGGTTCTTTTTGAAATTTTGAGCGGCGCGGGCAAAAAGACGTGACATTAAAAAGTTGTTTTCGTTTCCGAAATGAGGGAAACCTTGAGGGGGAAAATCATGGGACTCACAAAAGACGAGATGATTTCGATGCTGCGGCACAATGTGGTGCCGGCATTCGGGTGTACGGAGCCGGTCGCGGTGGCGCTGGCGGCGGCGGATGCGGCGCATGCCGTGGGCGGCGATATTTTGCACGTGGATGTCACGGTGAGCGGAAATATTTATAAAAATGGGATGGCCGTCGGGATTCCGAATTTCGATGAAGTGGGCATTCCGTACGCGGCGGCGCTGGGGGCGTTTCTGAAAAATCCGGAGAAGGAATTGGAAATTTTGCAATCCATCACGCCGGAGGTGTCCGACGCGGCCAAAGCTTTGGTGCGAAAAGGCGGCGTGTCGGTTGATATCGATAAGAGCCGGCAGGGCGTATATGTGGAATGCCGCGTGGAAACGACGGAAGGGTTCGGCGAATCGATTATTTCCGTTTCCCATGCCAATATTATTTTGACGCGTGCGAACGGAAAGGTGCTTCTCGAAAAAGAGGCCGGGCAAAAATCGATGGATCCTCTTTTGGAAAAACTTCGCGAAATGAAAGTTTCCGAAATTCGCGCGTTGGTGGATTCGGCGACGGAAGAGGAATTGGCTTTTATGGAAGACGGTATTGTCATGAATGAAGCGGCCGTTTCCTACAGCATGAATACGCCCGGAGTCGGCGTCGGCATTTCCGAAGTGATGCATCCGGAGAAGAGCAAAGTCCTGGGCGATGCGCTTTTGGGACGTATTATGAGAAAAGTTTCGAGCGCAACGGAAGGGCGTTTGGACGGCTGCCCGTACGCGGTGATGAGCTCGGCGGGATCCGGCTCGAAAGGTATCGCGGTGACGCTTCCCGTCGCGGAGGCGGCCAAAGAGCTCGGCGCGTCGCGGGAAATGACGGTGAAAGCGCTCGCTTTCGCGCATCTTTTGAATGAATATATCAATTCTTATGTGGGGAAACTGTCCGCGATTTGTGCCTGCGCCATGGCGGCGTCTCCCGCGGCTTCGGCGGCGATTACCTGGCTTATGGGCGGCGGCGATAAAGAAATTGCGGGCGCCATCCGCAATATGGCCGGCGATATCACGGGCATCATTTGCGACGGCGGCAAAGTCGGCTGCGGTCTCAAACTTGCCACCGCGGCGGCCGGCGGACTCATGAGCGCCATGCTTGCCGTGCAGGGCGCCGTCATCCGCGAGACGGACGGCATCGCCGGAAAAACGGCGGAAGATTGCATCAAAAACATGGGCCGCGTCAGCATTCCCGGCATGGTGGAAACGGATCACGTCATTTTGGATATCATGCTGGACAAAGCAGAAAAATCTTGACAGAAACGCCCGCGAGTGGTAAAATTTTCTTCGTCGAACGGATGATTAGCTCAGTTGGTAGAGCACCTGACTCTTAATCAGGGTGTCCGGGGTTCGAGACCCTGATCATCCACCAGTGATTTAGC
>CAVJQK010000010.1:0-15032 GCA_963651795.1 Erysipelotrichaceae bacterium
GGATCAGGGTATCAGCCATGGCTTATTCCCCTTTCTGCATTGTCTTGGCCTTTTCGATTGCTTCGTCAATGGTGCCTACGAGGTAGAACGCGCCTTCCGGCAGGTCGTCGTGTTCGCCGGCCAGAATTTCTTTGAAGCCGCGGATGGTTTCTTTGAGCGGTACGTATTTGCCGGACTGACCGGTGAACTGTTCCGCCACGAAGAAGGGCTGGGAAAGGAATCTCTGGATTTTACGGGCACGGGCGACGATGACTTTATCTTCGTCGGAAAGTTCTTCCATGCCGAGGATGGCAATGATATCCTGCAGTTCTTTGTAGCGCTGCAGAATGGCCTGTACGCCGCGTGCGACGCTGTAGTGTTCTTCGCCCAAAACGTTCGGATCGAGAATACGGCTGGTGGAGTCGAGCGGATCGACGGCCGGATAAATGCCGAGTTCTGCGATGGAACGGTTCAATACGGTGGTCGCATCCAAGTGACTGAAGACGCCGGCCGGTGCCGGGTCGGTCAGGTCGTCGGCCGGTACGTATACGGCCTGGACGGAGGTGATGGATCCGTCTTTCGTGGATGTGATGCGTTCCTGGAGCTCGCCGATATCGGTCGCGAGCGTCGGCTGATAACCGACGGCGGACGGCATACGGCCGAGCAGTGCGGATACTTCGGAGCCTGCCTGTACGAAACGGAAAATGTTGTCGATGAAGAGCAGTACGTCCTGGTGTTCTTTATCACGGAAGTATTCCGCCATGGTAAGACCCGTCAGTGCGACACGCATACGGGCTCCCGGCGGTTCGTTCATCTGGCCGTATACGAGTGCGGCCTTGGAAAGTACGCCGGATTCTTTCATTTCGCCCCAAAGGTCGTTGCCTTCACGGGTGCGTTCACCTACGCCGCAGAATACGGAGCAACCGGAGTGCTCGGTCGCGACGTTGTGAATGAGTTCCTGAATCAAGACTGTCTTGCCGACGCCTGCGCCGCCGAAAAGGCCGATTTTACCGCCTTTTGCATACGGTGCGATGAGGTCGACGACTTTGATACCGGTTTCAAAAATTTCCGCTGCCGGGCTCTGGTCTTTGAAGGCCGGGGCGGGGCGGTGGATCGGCCAGTGATCATCGGCTTTGACTTCGGTGTCGTCGTTGTCGACGGTGTTTCCGAGGACGTTGAAGATACGTCCCAGGACGCCGTCGCCGACGGGTACCGCAATCGCTTTGCCGGTGTCGATGGCTTTCATTCCTCTGACCATGCCGTCCGTGGAGCTCATTGCTACGGTACGTACGACGCCGTCGCCAAGGTGCTGCATGGTTTCGCAGATGACGTCGACCGGAACGGCTCCGGTGTCGTCCTTGACGCGGATAGCGTTGTACACGGCAGGCAGTTCGGAATTTTCGTCAAAGGCAATATCGACGACTGCGCCGATTACCTGTATAACTTTTCCTTCCTGTTCCTTGCTCATGAAGAAGCATTCCTCCTATTTTTCCGTGCGGATCATTCGAGTGCGTTCGCACCGCCGACGATTTCGGAGATTTCGTTCGTGACCTGGCTCTGACGTGCTTTGTTGTACGTGAGGTTGAGGTCGGCGATACGTTCCGCCGCATTGTCGGTCGCCGCGGACATGGCCGCCATTCGGCTGCCGAGTTCGGAGGCTGCGGATTGCAGCATGGCGTTGTAGATCTGCACTTGTACATACTGAGGAAGCAGATTATCGAGAACTTCGGCGGCGTCGGGCAGGAAAATGTAAGGAATTTCTTCTGCCTTGGCCCCTTCTTCTTCTGCTTCGCCCGCGCTCGGCGCTTCGATGGGAAGCAGGCGGGTCATAGTGACCTGCTGGCGGAGTGCGGTGTAGAATTTCGTATAGATGATTTGGACTTCGTCGATTTCTCCGCGGTCGAAGAGGTCAATGACTTCTTTGGCCATCATGATGGAGTCATCTGCCGAAGGTCTGTCGGAAAATCCGAAATGGTAGGTATCTGTCCGGTAGCCGCGGAACTTCAGATAGTTCTTGGCTTGTTTCCCGCAGATGTAGACTCTGTAGCTGTCGGGGTCTTTACCGGCAAGCTCCGCCACGGTTTTTTTCATGACGTTTGAGTTATAAGCACCGGCCAGGCCTTTGTCGCCGCAAATGACGAGGTAGCCTACGCGTTTTGTTTCGCGTTCCGCCAGAAGCGGATGGGTGTAGCCGGGCGCAGCCGCAGAGGCTCGGCGCAGGAGCTCTTCGACTTTTTCGGCATATGGACGGGCGCCCAGCGCTTTTTCTTCGGCTTTGCGAAGACGGGCCGCTGCGACCATTTTCATTGCCTTTGTGATCTGCTGGATGTTGGTGACGGATTTAATGCGCCCTTTTATATCACGCGTGCTCTCCATTCAGATCACCCCTCTGCCGTTTCGGGGTTTTTCGCCGCCTTGTAACGAGTCTTGAATTCATCGATGGCAATCTTGAGTGCTTCTTCGTTCGCATCATTGAGTTTCTTCGATTCAGCGATGTCTTTTCCGATTTCCGGATGGCTGCTGTGGAGGAATGCGATCAATTGATGTTCGAAGTCGACGACGTCTTCTGCGTCGATGTCGTCCAGGAAGCCTTTGACGGCGGTGTAGATGGACATGACCTGATCTTCGACCGGGTACGGGGTGTACTGCGGCTGTTTCAGAATTTCGGTCGTACGGACGCCGCGGTCGATCTGAGCCTTGGTGGTCGGATCGAGGTCGGAGCCGAACTGTGCGAATGCCGCGAGTTCGCGGAACTGCGCCAAATCCAGACGCAGGGTACCTGCGACTTGTTTCATGGCTTTAATCTGCGCGGAGCCGCCTACACGGGATACGGACAGACCGACGTTGATAGCCGGGCGTACACCGGAGTAGAAGAGGCTCGTTTCCAGATAGATCTGGCCGTCTGTGATGGAAATGACGTTCGTCGGAATGTATGCGCCGACGTCGCCCGCCAGGGTTTCGATGATCGGAAGGGCCGTAATGGAGCCGCCGCCGAGTTCGTCGGAAAGGCGAGCCGCACGTTCCAGCAGACGGGAGTGCAGATAGAATACGTCGCCCGGGTAAGCTTCACGTCCCGGCGGACGACGGAGCAACAGGGACATCGCGCGGTATGCGACAGCGTGTTTGGAGAGGTCGTCATAAATGATGAGGACGTCTTTGCCCTGGTGCATGAGGTGCTCGGCGATGGCGACACCGGAGTACGGTGCCAGGTACTGCATCGGAGAGCCTTCGGAAGCGCCTGCGTGTACGATGATGGAGTGTTCCATGGCGCCAGCTTGTTTCAGGCGTTCGTATACGCGGACGACGTTTGCGTTTTTCTGACCGATGGAAACGTAAATACAAATTACGTTTTGGCCCTTCTGGTTCAGAATGGTGTCGATGGCGACGGCGGTTTTACCCGTGCCGCGGTCACCGATGATAAGTTCGCGCTGGCCGCGGCCGATCGGTACCATGGAGTCGATACATTTAAGACCGGTCTGAAGCGGAACGTTTACGGGCTGCCGGTCGGCAATGCCCGGTGCTTTGATTTCAATGTCGCGATAAGCGTCGGTTTTGATTTCGCCTTTTCCGTCGAGCGGCTGGCCGAGAGAATTGACGACGCGTCCGATGACGGCGTCCCCTACCGGTACCTGCATGAGGCGCCCGGTTCTCTTGACTGTGTCGCCTTCCTTAATGGTCTCGTATTGACCCAAAAGGACGACGCCGACGTTGCTTTCTTCGAGGTTCAGTGCCATGCCGTATACGCCGTTCGGAAGCTCGAGGAGCTCGCCTGCCATGCAGTTTTCCAGGCCGTATACGTGCGCGATGCCGTCGCCGACTTCGAGGACTGTACCTACTTCATCGACATTGAGGTCTACTTTGTAGTTTTCAATCTGTTTTTTGATGACAGATGTGATTTCATCTGAACTGATTTTCATTTCCTATAAGTCACCTCAATCTCTTTGCATGATTTTCAGTTTCAGTGCCCGGAGCTGTCTTGCCACAGAGCCGTCGATGAGACGGTCGCCGATTTGAATGGTGAAACCACCGATCAGTGCACTGTCTGTCTTCTGTTTCATGATGATTTTCTTGCCCGTCATTTCGGCCAGTTTCCCTTTGAGGACTTCGGCCTGCTCCGCGGAGAGCGGGAAGGCGGACGTGACAATCGCTTCTTCGACACCCATGCCTTCGTGAGCGAGTGTGGTGTACACGTCGACCATCTGGGGCAGGTATTCGAAACGATCTTTATCAATCACGACGTAGCAGAATTGCAGTACCACCGGCTGCACTTTATCTGCAAACAATTTTTGTATGGTATCTTTCTTGGCATCCTTCGTAAGTAAAGGATGATTGAGAAAAGCTCTGAGTTCTTCGCTTTCCCCGATGGTTGTGCTGATGAGTTTCAAATCCTCTTCAGTCTTTTCCAGGCTTTTTTGCTCGTAAGCAATTTCATAGATAGCACGTCCGTACTTTTTAGCAACGATTACGCTCTTATCCATGATTATTTACCTGTCCGGCCGAGCTGTGCGATACTCTCGGTGATGAGAGCGTCGTTTGCTTCCGGTGTCATATTCTTGCTGATGATCTTGGATGCGATTTCGCAGGAAATCTGAGCGACCTGACCTTTGAGATCTTCGAGAGCGTCAATGCGTTCTTTTTCAATCTGGCGAGTGGCTGCGTCTTTTTCCTTGGCGATCGCTTCCCGGGCTGCCTCAATCTGTGCCTGTGCCTGGACCTGGGCTTCTTTTACGGCTTTGCTGATGACTTCCTGCGCCTGTGCCTGGGCGTCACGCAGCTGAGCTTCGTAATCTTCTTTCAGCTTTTTGGCGTCGGCAGCGGAGGCGGCGGCGGAATCAAGGTCATTCCGGATGCGTTGTTTACGATCATCGAGAACCTTGAGCATCGGCTTGTAGCAAAAATGCCCCAGAATAGCACAAAGAATGAAGAAGTTGGCGATCTGAAACAGCAATGTTCCGTTAAGTTCTACCAACGAGATCCCCTCCTTAGGCTAATATGGTATGGGAAATATTAGCCGAGGAACGGGTTGGCAAATACGAGAACGATGGCGATAACGATGGCAATAATCGGAATGGATTCGATAAGGCCGATAGCCACGAGCATGTTCGTGAAGAGCTTGCCTGCCAGTTCCGGCTGACGGGTCATGCCGTCAAGAGCATGGCATGCCGCACGGGAATCGGAAAATGCTGCCGCGAAAGAAGCAGCTGCCGCAATAATCGCTGCCGCAATGGCGGAATACTGAACGATGATAGCCTGTTCCATAGTGATAATTCCTCCTAAAGAATTACGTAAAAATTATCCCGATACATCGGGTATTTCCCGGAAAATTCCGGATATGCATACCGTTTGGACGGTCGGTGCCGAAACTCGGACGGTTTTAGAAGACGCCGCTTCCTGTCCGTCATTCCACGCTTTCCTTCAAATAGATGGAAACAAGCGTAGTAAAGATGAACGCCTGGATGAGTCCGACGAACAAACTGAACGCGATCCAGATCATAGGTACGAGAGCCGGAGCCAGCGCATAGAGGATTTCCAAAAGAATTTCCCCTGCCAGAATGTTACCGAATAGACGCATAGCCAGCGTAATCGGCCGTGCGACTTCTTCGATCAGATTCATCACGACGAAGAAGGAAAACGGATGGAAGAAATGAGCCACCCAGTTTCCGACCCCCTTATTCACAATGAAATAAAAGTGAATCGCCAAAGATGCCGCCAATGCCAGCCCCAATGTGGTATTCACATCATTCGTCGGCGAGGCCGTCAGATGTTGTGTCGGCAAAAGCCCGATCTGGTTCGCGGTAAAAATGAAGAGAAACAGAGTCAGTAGCATGGTCGCGACCTGCCGGTACTTGTGCCCGAGATTTTCCTGGAATCTGCCGCAGAGTTCTTCAATCACCATTTCCATGAAATTCTGCCATCCCGACGGGACAAGCGCCCTGCCGCGACTGGCGCAGAAAACCATGAGTATGACGAGGAAACCCGTCAGCCATGTGGTGTAAATGGTATCCCAATTCACCGACATTCCGAAAAGCTGCCCCACAACGTGCGTACCTGTATGAAGATGCATAATGTCACCCCCTCTCTCTTACACGAATGTCAAGAAAAGAATTTATTCCTTAATCACACTGATGACCTTGTCCAACACGGTCGCAATCGTCAGTGAAAGTAAGCCGACCAAGACGCCCAAGACGCCGATCCCGATGCACAGGGCCGCCACGACGGCAATGCCAATTTCGATAAAAAAACGAAATCCCGTATAGCCTACCAGCTTGGCCCCGATGGCATCGGGAGCCCGCCCTTCTTCGGACCATTTAATATATTTACTTCTGAGAAACCATAGAAACACATACTGAAAGAGCGTCCCCAAGAGAACCCCCGCGCCGTACTGCCAACCGAAGTAACAGCCGCCCGCCGCAAAGAGGATCCCGAGAATCGCCGTCATCCTCAAAATTCTTGTGGCATAATTTGGAAACTCCAAATCGAAACCCATTATTTCCTCAACATTTGTTTAATGACGGACCATATCCCGGTGATGCCTCCCATGACGGAAAAAACGAGGAGTCCGTAAGGAGCCGTCCCGAAATATTCATCGAAGCGAAGACCCAGAAACACGCAAAGACCGATGGTGACGAGAATCGTCATCCCGGCGCCGCTTGCCACGGCCGCACTGCGAAGCGGATTCCAATCATCCTGTTTCTTCGGTGTCGGATCCATGGTGCCGTCCTTTCAATGCGCGAAAAATGGCATTCTAAAAAATTTCGCGCGCATATACTGATTTATTGTAACATAGGAAACAGGGTTACGCCATATTTTTCATTATATTTTTATCTTTTTACAATAAAACTGTCCGATAAATCATGCCCACAAAGGATTCTTTCGACGATGCGTTTCGATGCGAGACCGTCGCCGTAGGGATTCACGGCTTCGGCCATTTTCCGATACGCTTCGTCATTCGTCAAAAGTTCGTACGCCGCCCGATACACCGTTTCCTCATCGGTGCCGACGAGTTTCACCGTGCCGGCCGCAATGGCTTCCGGACGCTCCGTCGTATCGCGAAGGACGAGGACCGGTTTCCCCAGAGACGGCGCTTCTTCCTGAATACCGCCGGAATCAGTGAGGACGATCGCCGAGCGCGCCATGAGATTCGTGAATTCCTCGTATTCCATCGGCTCCACCAAATGCACGGAAGGATGCCCCGAAAGTTCCTCGGCGACGGCTTCGCGCACAAGGGGATTCAAATGCACGGGGAACACGATTTCGGCGTCCGGTACCGTATCGACGAGGCGGCGAAGCGCGCGGTACACGCGATGCATGGGCCCGCCCAAATTTTCACGGCGATGCGTCGTGACGAGAATGATGCGTTTATGCCCTTCGATGGCTTCGATTTCCGGATCTTGGAAACGATAATCTTTTTTGACAGTCGCAAGAAGTGCGTCGATGACCGTATTTCCGGTGACGTAGATGCGATTCGGTTTCTTCTGTTCGTCGAGCAGATTTTGCCGCGCCGTCTCCGTCGGAGCGAAATGGTAATCGGCCAAAACGCCCGTCAGCTGGCGATTCGCTTCTTCGGGATAGGGTGAATGGAGATTTCTCGTCCGGAGGCCCGCTTCCACATGCCCGACGGGAATTTGCGCATAAAAAGCCGCCAGAGCCGCCGTGAAAGTCGTCGTCGTATCGCCGTGGACCAGCACAAGATCCGGGCGTTCTTTTTCAAACACATCGCGCAGACCCGACAGCACGCGCTCGGTGATATCGTAAAGCGTCTGCCCCTTGGCCATGATGTCCAAATCGTAATCGGCGACGAGCCCGAAAAGCTTCATCACCTGATCGAGCATTTCGCGATGCTGCGCGGTGATGCAGATTTTCGTCGTGATTTCGGGATGTTTCCGGAGTTCGGAAACGACCGGCGCCATCTTGATCGCCTCGGGACGCGTCCCGAATACAGCCATAACTTTCAATGGGAAGACCTCCTTTTTCGTGCAACATTTGTTATGCTCAGCTATGTGCTACATTTGTGCTAAGGCTATGAGCTATGAGCTATGGGCTATGAGCTTTATAGGTGTCGGCTTACGCCGACAAATTTTTATAATCGTCGCCGTAGGCGACACCTGAATTGCTAATTACTCATTGCTAATTGCTAATTGTTTTTATTTTCCTTCGGAGAGCACGCCCAATTTGCGGGCCCAGAGGAGGAATGCGAGGAGCGCGACAAAAATGACCGCCACTCCCACAAAAGGATTCAAATGCACAATGACGAGCGCCGCCGCGCAGAAAAAGGCCGTCAGCGCGTACATGATAAGCACGACCTCTTTCTGATTGAGCCCGAGCGCCAAAAGCCTGTGATGCAAATGCCGTTTATCCGGCGAAAAGACCGGGACCCCCGCCTGTTTCCGACGCGCAATCGCCATGAACGTATCCATAATCGGCACCGAAAGCGCGACGAGCGGCACAATGAGGACGACGACCGTTGCCGTTTTCATCGACCCCATAACCGACACGGCCGCAATGATATACCCCAACAGCATCGAGCCCGTATCGCCCATGAAAATTTTCGCGGGATTGAAATTATATTGCAGAAACGCAAGGCACGAACCCGCCATGGCGACCATCGCCGCCGCGCAAATCCATTGCCCCATTTGGAAAGACAAAAACGAAATCGCAATCGAAGCAATCGCGGCAATCCCCGCCGCCAGGCCGTCCAGCCCGTCAATGAGATTCACCGTATTCACGAACCCGATAATCCAAAAAATCGTGAGCGGCACGGAAATCGGCGCGGGAAAGTAGAAATATCCCATGAAGGGAAGTTTCAGCCAATCCACGCGGATACCGTATCCCACGACAAAAATCGCCGCAGCGATAATCTGTCCCAAAAGTTTCACCTTGGGCGGCAGCGAATACCGATCGTCCAAAATACCGACGAGAATTAAAAACGACGCGCCGACACAGAGCCCGCTCATACCGGGATCGTCAAAACCAACCGTCAAAGCGACGGAAACGATAAATCCGGCAAAAATAGCGAGCCCGCCGAGACGCGGCACCAATCCGTGATGGACTTTGCGCGCATCCGGCCGATCGACCGCGCCGAAAGCCACCGCCAATTTTTTCACCGGCGGTGTCAGCAGAAATGTCACCAAAAAAGCGGCAATAAATGTATACGCGTACGCGAACAAGATATAAAGCCTCCCTTGGAGAATGGGAAATGGAAAACAAAGAAATGGGGAATGGGAAATGGAAAATGGAAAATGGAAAATAGGAGAAATAAACTTTATCAACTTTTAATTGTATCACAAAACGGATAAAGAAGGATACTTTCGGCGGGCGTTGTCACTTCAGATTCGCGAAATACGTTTCCAAATCTTCGCCCAAACGTTCATTGGCACGGATCCCCGGCGCCAGCGAGATGAAACGGAGGCTGTAATCGCGGTCCGTGCCGGGCGGCGCTTCTTTCGGAAATACGGCCCAGACTTCTTTCACGGGGCGAATATTTCGCAAAGAATCCTCCTCGGACAAATCGCGGTACCATTTCGTATTCATATCGCGGTACGCATTGAACTGCGTGCGGAGCCGCTGCCCGGCCGTTTCATCCTTCCAGATTTTTTCGATATCGCGATATTTGAAATCGGCGATGAGCGATCCGTCGTACACACCGGCGCGATAATGATCGATGCGAAGATCCGGACGGCGATGCACATTATTCGTATAGAGCGGATTTTCGCCGCGGCTCGTCTCAGCCGCACTTTTCGGAATATCCGCATCGTAAACGAGGCGCAGCGTTTCCTCCCCGCGCACCATCGCGATGACGGCGCCCGGCTCCAGACTGTCCAAAAGATATTGCCCGTCTTCTTCGCGGACGGCGGGGCCGTTTTCCGTCTGCCAGCCTTTTTTCGCGAGCGCTTTGATGAAAGTCAGCATGCACCAGAGCTCGTAAAGTTTATCCGTGCGTTTCCATTGAAAACGGTAAAACGCGGAAACGGAGAGGGAATCTTCGGGCCGACGCAAATTTTGAAACAGGCGATAGAGCACGGCATAGCGCGGATCGCGAGCAAGCGTCGTATCGGCCGAAAGATGCGCTTCGGCTTCCGTCTCGCGGAACCACGGCGCGTCCGAGGCGAGGCGCACGGCGGATAATATCGCGACGGCGCGGGCTCGGAAACCGGAAAAGCGCGCCATTTCGTCATCGCGCATTTTGAAATGATAATCGTCCCGATGGCGGTAGCGTTCCTGATTTTTTTGCACTTCGCCGGTATCGGCAAGGCGCCGGTCGATTTTTTCGATGAAAGAAACGAGCGTCCGCTCGAGGCGGAGCAGCAATGTCTTCGCAAAACGATTTTCCGGAATGTTCCATGTGGTCCTCGTCGCGGTGACGTACGTATAGGGCGATGTGTCGCCGATACGCACTTTCGCGGGGCGGCTGTGCGGCTCCTCTTTGCGGACGGACATGTGCGGAATACGCTTCGTCCTGAGCGTGATGCGGCTGTTTGCCGTGCGGGATAAATCGCGCAGGACATGGAGCACGCGATCCGCCGTATCGTTCACGATATAAAAACGGAGGAGCAGTTTCCCGTCATCTTCGTTTTCGTTTCCGAAAAGACCGGAGACATGGAGCGTCCGTTTCATAAAATCGTAGGAAAGGTGGCGAATTTCTTCGGTGAGTTCATCGCGCATGTCCTGCCATTGGCGTTTGTCGAGGTAGCGCGGGACAATTTCGATTAAGGTATAGCGCGTGCGGCCGCGGCCTTCCACGGTGAGGACGTAGTAGCCGGGGACGAGGGGAAAATTTTTTGCCTCAAAAAGTGTCTGCCAGCCGTGGCGCGGCTTTTTGTATGTTTCTTCCGCATCCCGCGCCAAGACATCGAGGCCGTCCATGGTGAGGCGGTAGCCTTCCGGCGCGCGAAAGAAAATTTGTATGTCTTGATTTTCGACGAGGGACAGCGCATTTTCTTCCCGCAGATCTTCGGTGCGATCGGCAAAAGCACGCGGGGTGCGCTCGCCGCGTCCGGTGCGAAAGAGGAGGGTGAAGGGCTCAGATGGTGTAGTCATAAAGCTTGAGTTCTCTTGCTTTTTTCGCCAGGAGAGCGCGCGCCGCCGTGAAGGAGGAGAGTGCGGTGTAGCGGTCCAGGACGCCGATCACGGCTCCCGTCGTATTTCCTTTATCGTCGGTCGCGATGAGTTCTTTCATCTGCTCGCCGGACCCGCGCAGTTTTGTAAAAATACGCTCGACAATCTGGCTGTCGAATGCGTCGCTTCGGGACAAATCCGTGCCTTCGGGAATGTTTCCGAGATAATTTCCGATTTGACGGACGACGCGGAAACCGATGCCGCCCGCAAGACCGTTTGCGAAAAAGACGGCATTCAGAGCGTCGAGGAATTCCAGCTCGGCCGCCGTGAGAGCAATGCTGTCGCTCATGCGGCAGAACGCGCGGTATTCGCCGGCGGAAATTTCTTTTTCGGGCGCTCTTTTTTGCGGCACAAGTCCCGCGAGATCCTTGAATTTCCCGGGATGCAGCGTGATGACATTGGCACGGTCGAGAATTTTATCGGAAAAATGATACGTCGATTCGTCGACATTGACGGTACCGGTGAAAATGACATTCGGCCCGATGTGAATTTCCGGCGGATAGACGGGGCTGTTGTAAATACGGGACGCCAGCGCCGGATTGTAGAGGCGGATGACGGTATCTTTATCGTTTTCCAAAGCGGAAATGAATTGCGCGAAATAATGCTCGGCCCGCGCCAGATTCATTTCATCGAAGCAGACGATGTACAATTTCTCCGGATTTTTCTCGGCTTCGATCAGAAGTTCGGACAGACCGGTATCGGCGGGACGATACGTCATATTTTTCATATCGAGATATCCGAGAAGATCGCTGTCGTCCATCCAGGAGGGGCGGACGGCAATCATCGCGAGCTGCGACGCGGGGAGCCCCAAAGCTTCGGCGTAGAGACGGATGAGCGCGGATTTCCCCGTGCCGCTCATGCCGGCCAAAATGATGAGACGCGCCGTTTTCGCCGCCAAATGGAAACGGAGCAAATCCTTTTCGTCGTAAAGGAGCGCTTTGCTGCGCGCGACATCGGACAAACATTTCAAAAATTCCTTCTCCGTCAAAACTTTCGGCATCTCAACTGCGGCCGGTGCCGGAATTTTTTCGGAAACTATCTCCGCGGCCGCTTTCGTTTCTTTCATTTCCTTGATTTCTTTCGATTCCTCGGAAACGGGCGCCGGACTTTCGACGGAAATTTCCTCTTTCGGCTCTTCGACCGACACGCTTTGCGCCAGCGGTTCGGCACCTTTTCTGATTTCCGCGATGACATCCTGCGGACAGAAAAGGAGCGGCGCCGTGCGACAGGCAAGAATGCCGTCCCAAATATCGGATTCCCCTTCGGGAATGTCACGTGTCGCAAAACCTCCGATGGAACCGAAATACGCGCCCCCTTCGGAAATATTTACAAAAGAAAACGCATCGCGCCGCTGCGGCATGCAGAACACATATCGGCGGAGCCCCGTACTTTCGTCACGATAGACCGCGGCAATCATCGGCGTGTACTGATTTTTATTCCAGATGCGCTTCGAAATACCGGGCAGCGGTTTCCCTTCCGAAAACTGCGTCAGGAAACGCTCGATATCCCCACCGAACGCCGGATTATCCTCCAAATAAAAAACGGGGATCGGAAAGAAAGAGGAATGCTCCGAAACCGTTTTCGGCGCTTCCTCCACTTGCAGATCCTCCAAGACATAATACTTATTGTTACGAAGAGCGGGTGTGAAAATGACGAATTTCCCGCCCCAGGTCGTGCGCATATCTTCCCAAGCTTCCTCCGTCGACGGATATTGATTGCAATCATACCCCAGCCGACTCATAAACCCGGTAAATCCCAATTGCAATGCGCCCTCATAGCCCTTCGGCACCGGCGAAAGCGGATCGACGAAAAAGCGGAAATCCTGCCCGCCCATCGCGGGATATGCAATTTTCAAACCTTCCCGAATCCGTCCCAATACCTTGCCGTCTTCCGCACGATACGCAAAACCGTAATTTAAACTGTTGTAATAACCGGCCATTTTTAAAATCCTTTCTTCACGTTTCAAAAAGACGTCCCGCTTTGGCGGGGGAAACAAAACCCAAAGCGGCCGTCCCTGCATTTCTCCCTTTAAAAAATTTAAGAAACATTCTCCCGCACCAAAATTTTATCGATACGGCGCCGATCCAAATCGACGATTTCAAAGCGAAAACGCTCATAATCAATCGTTTCCGTTTCCTTGGGAATATACCCCAATAAATAGACGATAAACCCGCCGACCGTCTTGTAATAATCCTCCGCTTCGCCCGGCAGCTCCTCCTCGATGTGGAAATACTCGCGGAAATCGTCGATGCTGCAGAGCCCTTCGACGAGGAATGTCCCGTCCGTGCGCTGCAAAATACGATTGGAATCTTCGAGTTTTTCCTCCTCGTCGCCCGGCATATCCCCGACGATTTCTTCCAAAATGTCGTGCAGGGAAATGTACCCGGAGAAACTCCCGTACTCATCGATGACAATCGCTTCGTGCACACTCTCTTCCCGGAACGTGCGCAAAATTTTAAGGAGTGTCAGCGTCTCGGGAATGTACACCGCCCGGCGAAGGCAGCGACGAACAGACTCTTTGACGGAACCGGACTTCGCATTTTTGTGATGATCGCGCAGTACGTCACTGATATCGATAATCCCGATAAAATCATCCAGCGATTCATGCCCGACCGGCAAACGATAATGGACACTCGTTTCCAAAACTTTCCAAATATTTTCGTCCGTCTCGTCGATATCGATCCATTCCAGGCGTGTGCGCGCCGTCATGCAATCGGCCGCCGTAAGGTCGTCCAGGCGGAATATGCGGTCGACCAGAATCGG
This sequence comes from Erysipelotrichaceae bacterium, assembly GCA_963651795.1. Lineage (GTDB taxonomy): Bacteria > Bacillota > Negativicutes > Veillonellales > Dialisteraceae > UBA1822. Next base: position 13,858 of record CAVJQK010000010.1, read on the forward strand.
CTCGGCTTTGTCGAATGTCCCCATCCCGGCGCCCTGCAGGAGCAGCGAGCGAATTTCCTCTTCGGAAACGGGCTTCTCCGCCTGCATGTCGACACCGATCATACGGATGACGAGTTTCGTCGACCAATTGCTGAAAAGAATGAGCGGATAACAGATTTTGGCGAAAATAATCATCGGCTTGGCGACGAGGCAGCTCATTTCCTCGGATTTGGCGATCGCGAGCCATTTCGGCGCGAGTTCCCCCAGAATCAGCGTCGCATAACTCACGAGTATCATGACGATTGTCATGGAAAGGCCGTCGGCGTACGGCGCCAACGCGGGAATATCCCGCAGCACGTCCGCCAAAGGGTCCGCCAATGTCGCACCGGAAAACATCCCCGTCAGAATACCAATCGCCGTGATGCCGATCTGTATCGTCGAGAAAAGATTTTCCGGATTCTCCGCAATGCGAAGGGCGTACTCCGCCTTCACGTTTCCTTTTTTCGCCATTTCGCGGAGTTTCGTTTTGCGCGCGCCCACGACGGCGATTTCCGTCATCGAGCAGACGGCATTGAGGAAAATTAAAATAAAAATGATGAGCAGCTCGGTCCATATATGGCCGTCGTCCATAAGAAATGTTTCCTTTCACGAAAAATATAAGGAATTCCGTCATCGTATTATAACATGTTTATTCCCCCCGTTTCCTCTTTTCCCATTCTTTTTAAAAATTTTATCCCTTTTTTATCCTGCTATGCGGTAGTGCGGCATTTGTTTATCCTGCTGCGCAGGATGGCGCTTCGCTATTATCCCGCTGCGCCTGCCGCGCGATACACGCGGCATCGGCAAATTTATAACGGTCGGGCAATCTTACGACGCGCAGCTTGGAACGCGGGCGCTGTAAGTTTTGTGACATGTATCCGTTATCGCGCCTACAGGGGGCGCTCCCGAGTGCAAAGCAAAACAGGAATCGGCGCTTCGCGCCTCGCCGGCTCCGCCGGCAAAAAATGTGTGCGCAAAGCGCACACCTCTTAAAAGTCTCCCGTCTTTCAGTCTGACAGTCTTTCATCTCGCGCACAAATGTCGCACTACGTCTTGCGCGTCTTTGCACTTTGCACTTTGCACTCTGCACTTTCAAAACACAATATGCGCGAAGCGCATCCTGAATCGCATCAACGCATCAACGCATCCGCGCATCA
>CAVJQK010000011.1:0-4943 GCA_963651795.1 Erysipelotrichaceae bacterium
GATAATGGCGCGTTTCAGTAATCCCAGAATAGTTTTGTAATTTTCGGCGTTGACTTCGATGTGGAGCACTTCGACACCGCCCTTGGCGTAATCGTCACGGCGAATTTTAATGGCGCCGTATGTGGCAAGGTTGCGGCGGAAGTCTGCCAGATTTTCACCGTCGTAGTTATACAGCACGAGCACGCTGTTTCGTACGTCCTCGGTCATGCAATCCTCAAAAGACGATTCTAATTTATTCAAGGCGTCCTGCAGACATTTCACGCGCGCAATCAGCGGGATTTCGTCGGCGTTTGCTTTGAATGCGACGAGCGGAATGCGCTCCCAGTTCATCGGCGTACCGTCAATAGAAACATACGCGCTATCGGTCATTTCGTTATCCGGAAGCAGTTTCTCGCTTTCCAGTACGTAATTTTTTATACCGTCTTTCGTGTAGTATTCTACTTTCGTGACGAGCGTCGGCGTGCGGCCTTCGTAAACGGTCACGGTATACACACGCGCGGCCGCATCCAGTACGGTATGCTCATCATCCGACCAAAACGGAAGAATCTGATAAGATGGGAAACGGCGGAAGCGGAGCGCGCCCGTGTCATCAATCCACGGCATCATCCAACCGATACCGCCTTTTAATGCGTCTTTACCTACATTCTTGAGTTGACGGCAGAAGCCGGCGTCAAAGAGATTTTTCAGCTCATCGGCGTATGCGTCCTGCGTGCCGGTATCTACATCAATCGCTTTTGAAAGAAGATAATTTGCTTTCTGGTCTACCAGTTTTGCGTATTGATTATCCACAATGCGTGCATTCGGCAGGTTATGGACACTTTGAACGCTTCCGTTTGCTCCGATGATTTCACGCTCTTTGTTTTGGATATCCTGTGAGCCTTTGTAGTATGCCGCGCCGGTAATCATCATGCGGCGGTTTCTCGAAGCTAAGAAACGATTGATTTCCGTTTCCAGAAAATCCTGCTCGGTCATGCCGGAACGGCTCCCGTGAATAATAATATTGTTCCAAAGTGAATGAAGATCTAACATATTGCCCCCATTTACTCAAAAGAAAAGCCGTCGTCTTGCGCGGCGGCCATAATGGCGTATCTCATGGCGTCCATGAGATGGTTATTATAATCAACGGGATTATTTATCGGCCGTCCCGTCTGTCGGTCACTGTCCCATTGATACGTGGATATTTCGGTCAAGAAATTCACGCATCGCGGGTGTACGTAGATTTTATATTGCTGTACGAGCTGTATGCCGTGCAAGATGGAATCTTTCCCTTTACGGCTTTTGTGTATCCGCAATAATCCATCCTGTCGGAGCTCTTCTATAGATTTCGGCTCGGCGCTATCGGCGATAATTCTTTCTTTCGCGTATCCTTTATCGCGTATCTGATTATAGATTTCATGATTTGTCAGCCCGCGTTCATACATTTCATCGAATACGTAAATGATTTTCTCGCCGTTATCTACCAATCCGCAGAAAAGCGCCGTCGGGTCATTGGTAAAGCCGAAGTCAAGCCCAAACGCCGACCGCACGCCTTCTTTCTTGCGTATCTTGTCGATGTTAAAGGTCTTTTCTTCCCAATTATCATATACAATACCTTCGACGACACCCCAATCGCCCAAGCCGGCGACGCGATACCGTTTCGAATTCTTTTTCATTGCCTCAAAGAGCGCATGATCGGCAGCGGATAAAAATTCATTGCACATGTAATTCGTCGTCTTCGCAAGTACATTCTCATCCGGCTCATCGAAGAAACGTGCCTTTAGCCAGCACCGCTCACTCCACGGATTGAATGTCAGCGTCACCTGCGTAAACAGACCGCCCGGAAGCTCACCGCGGATAGATTCGTCTAAACGGTTGAATGCATCCTCGGAGGTGATTTCATACGCCTCTTCTACCCACAGCCAGCAGAGGACGCCTTTCGGTACACTAATAGATGTAACTTTCAGCGGGTCATCCAATCCCACAAATAGAATTTTCTGTCCCGTCGCTTTATATGTGATTTCAAGCGGATTACGCGTGCAATGCCATTCATTCTGTACGTGCAAACGCTCAATCGCCCAGCATAAATCCGAATAGCAAGAATTCATCAGCGTGCGAAATGTTTTCCGTACGACAAGGGTATTTGCGCCCGGATATTTCATCATGTTGTAGATATACCAGAGCGCCGTCGTCTTTGATTTCTTCGATGCACGGCTACCCTTGCACACACGATACCTTCCGCGGAAATTCCAAAAATCTTTATATCCTTTGCCGATAATATCCGGCAAATAGATTTTCACGTCATTCTTCAATGTCATCTTCCCCGCAGAAAATAATCCGTGCGCCCGTCTCTTCGGTTGTTTCGGGCTTATCTATTCCCATCAGCTCACAATACAATTTCAAGTCAAGGGAACTGTGCTGCGCACGTTTGACTAAACCGCCCAGCATTTTCAGGCGCATATCGTCCGTCGTAAATTCGTCATCCAGCTCCCGAAGTGTTTTCAAACGACGACGAGACTGCCCGGAAGCAATACCGCCCTTTCTTGCTCTTTCTCGAAGTTCGCTCGAAGTTAAATCGCTCGGTTTTTTCAGATTCGCTAATTGCTTTTTCGTCGGCATGCACTCCCGTCACCTCGCTTTTGCCGTATTATTTCCGCCAACAGAAAAGCCGTACCGCCAGAACGCAAAAAATATTCGGCACGGCTTTAACCATCAGCGTCACAAAGAGGAATTAGAAAAAGCCGGGACAAACCCCAAACCCGACTTTTTCACAATAAAATTATAACACATATTTATATTGGTTTTGTCTTATACTTTTCCAACATCAGGGAAATTATTTTTCTAATAATCCTGCGCTTGCCGCCTTGACGGCAATTTTAGAAGCAATTTCCTTTTTCAGCGCATAATATGAAACACGAGACACGTCCATCTCCGCACATACCCGCCAATCCTGCGACGTGAACGCCCGGCGCATGAATTTCTGATCCCATGGCCGGAGCGATTCGCGTACCTTGTCGATACATTCGAGCCACTTTTCGGGATTCTCCAGTATGACGCGCGACTTGCGCCATCCGGCACGGAAATACACAAACTCTATCGGCGTGAGATTTTGGAGTGCGGCGATTTCCGTCGGCTTTGAGATATGTCCCGGCGCACGTCCGACCGTTTCCTTATGCTTTGCCTGCTCGGCACGCTTTTCGGCGACGGCCTGTCGGATCACCTTCTCGTTTTTCAGTATTAACTTGATAAGCCGTATGGTTTCCTCGTACTCCATAGCTCACCTCCGATTACACAAACCTAAAAGATTCGCCTTTAAATGCTCCCTGTCTGATGGGGAGCCCCTTTGTACACGACCGCAATATCGTGCTGAAACCTAATCCGAGACTTACGCGCGCATCGTGCACACTTGCGAACACATCGCCGGTCTTTACCCGTAGCACCTTCCCACGACACTTCGGCGCCGATATACCGCTTACGTGCGTCTTTGGCGGCTTGGCCGGCATAGGATCGTCCACCTGTGACAGCTGCACACATCGATAGAAACCACGCGTGACATGTCTATAATCGTTTTCATCCGTGAAATCCAGCGTAGCACCGTCTTTGTGTACACTCACCAGTTTGCCGACCTTGCCGTCAGATGTACGAAACCGCGTGCCCGGCGCCTTATCGACCGATTCCCATTCCTCAAGCGTCATATTTGTATTCCCTCTTTACCTCTACTGCGATACCCGGCGCGAGTTGCGAAAACAAATCCCATGCTCCCCCTACATCTTTCGTTACCATGTCAGCAGAAATCCAGTCATCGTCATCGTCATAACGCGCCCACCGTCCATACGCCCGATAAGTTTCATAAATATCCTTACCCAGCAGCTTCAGCAAACATCGCGGCACCATTACGCTGTCATCACAAGTCATTGGCGTCCTCCTTGTTCAAACCATTCAAATCGTCGCGATACGCCTTATCCAAATTCTTGCGTTCCTTTCCCGTCATTCTTCCGCCCTTTCCTTTCTCCATTCAATATGGCCAATATCTTGCTCCTCAAGCGTGCGACTTACGAATTTAAGAATTTGCTCAAGCAATTCAATTTCAGGATTCTTGCCTTTCGCAGCCATCATCATCACGTCATAACGTGTAGATTCTTTTCCGTCCATCCTATCATTATGCATCCGTATAAGCTCTTCCAAAATCTGCGTAAGTGCTGCCTCATACCGAGAAAACGCTTCTTTATATGTCATACTACCCTCCTATTTATACTCACCGATAGAAACCTTGATACATCCCGCGCCGCCCGTGTAGACTTTTCTGACCATCATAGAAACGATCTGCGCGTCATCCTCGTAGGCGACACCGTTCAGCGCATCCGCGACCAGCTTCAGAATATTATCCCCGTCCGGCCGTTTCGTCGGAAACAGCTCACCCTCGGCCGCCGCCCGCGTTTTGTGTTTTCCCCATGACGGCGGAATCGGAAAATACGCGACGACACTCAGAATAAGTGGGACACCCTTCTCGTAGCGTAAGTAGGGACATTCGGATTTCCATTTTTGCGCGATTTTCTTTTCCGCGTCCTTCGTCGCCGACGGCGTGTACGTATGCCCGGAGCGAGTGAAACGCGGCCGACCCTTGCCGACGGGATCGATATCGACATAAATATCAATCATCGCGCACCTCCGGCCACTTTGAAGCCTCCCATACAAGCTCGATACCCTTTCTGAGCGAGTAATGCAACGCCTCATCCGGCGTCATATGGAAATACTCTGCAATTTCCTTGCACTTCTCCAAATCCCTGATAGGAACCTCGACGAACGCGACCGTCGATTTACCGTATGCTTCTTTATTCTCCATGTTGCACCTGCTTTTTTGTGAAACGGCACCGAACTGTGCCAACTCATGATTTACAAGTGGGAGGAGGTTTGCAAAATGCGCGCGCAAGCATGGCGCTTTTGCATAACCCTCTCACTTGTCCTTG
>CAVJQK010000011.1:5242-14257 GCA_963651795.1 Erysipelotrichaceae bacterium
TTGTTTCCTTTGATACGGTTTCCCTCAAGGCTTCCTTCCGTCTTTTCGGGGTCAAGCGTATCGTCCAGCTCGTGTATCGGATAACGAAACCGTACGGCGAAATCACCCGTATCGGGAAATTCACGGAGCACCGTCGTAATAGAAAATGCCGGCGTCGCATCCGCGTCGCGCTGTTCCTCGGTGAGTTCAATCGGCGTCATATCCAGAATGGCGTCCGCGTCTCTTGCAAAGACTCCGGAGCCGCTGCCGCGGTCTTCCGCCTTCTTCATGCCCTGTGAGCCTTTGCTGTGATGATGACAATACACCACCGCCGCGCCCGTATTCTGACAGAGGAAATCCATATACGCGCCGAACCGCGAAATATCTTCCGCTTTGTTTTCGTCGCCGAGCAATACCTTGTATATCGGATCGATAATGACCAGCGTATAATCCTGCGACATGAGACGGCGCTTCAATATCGGCGCAAGCGTCTGCAGCGGCGTCACCTTACCGCGAAGATTCCAGACAAAGATATTATCCGCCGCAAGCCGCCGTATCTCGGGGATTTCCTCTTCAAGATTCTCGTAGATATCCTCGAAACGATGTGCGAGCGAGCGCGGGTCAATCTCACAATTAATGTATAAGACTTTGCCCTGCCGGCATTGCCACCGAAGCCACGTGCGTCCGGCGGCAATCGCAATCGCCATTTGGATAAGTAAAAACGACTTACCCGCCTTGCTCGGGCCGGTCAGAATCATCTTATGTCCCATGCGGAGCAACCCGTCGATACATGACGGCGCATACGGCGGAATGTCGGCCAGAATATCGCGCATCGATTCAAACGGCGGCAAATCGTCGTTGACTTCGTTTAGATACTCCAACCACTTATCCCAGCTATCCGCGCCGCAATTCGTATCAATCAGAAACTGCGGGACACCGTTTCGCGTGTAGCCCGGAAGTCTCGTGAGACGTGCGGGATTTTTGTTTTGCGTGTCGACCTTGAAGCCGTTTTTATTGCACACCTCATACAATTTCGTCACGCGCTCACGGTATTCTTTAGCGTTGTCTGCGTCCACCTTGACAATCGCGTGAATCGATTTCCCGCCCGAGTACACAATCGCCGCGCACGGAAGATTCATGCTCCGTATCATCGCAAGCTGTTTCGGAAGCTCCATATCATCGCTTTCGACGAGCGCATACCGAAAATCCGTTACATTGGAATTCTTGCGCCCTTCGCCGTCAAGCGGATTGATAATCACCCACGCGCCCGCGGCGTCATTCGTCGGCTTTCCTCGGAATGCCATTTCCAAATTGTCCGGATATTGTTTCAGATCGGCCAGAATGTTTTTCAACGTCCGCGCGTTTTCATCCTGAACGGGGAAGAAACGCCCATCGGCTTCGTTATATCCCGTGTGAAGCGTAATGCCGATATGCTCCTCCGGGCGGAAAAGCGCCTTGAGATACGCAGTTACATCGGCGATATTATCCCAATTTTCCGCATCGGGGATTTGGAAAGCCTCCGGCTCAATATCATGCACATCGACACCGGGAATTAAATCCGCGTCCGTGAATGTCATATTGAAAATATCCAGCTTGTCCTCTTTCTTCCATCCGCCCGCTTTGGCCAGCTGTGTAATCGTGGCGCCCGTCACAATTTCGCCCGTATCCTCGTTGAACGTACGCCATTTCCGCGCGCATTCCCCTTCGTGATACTTAGAGCCGCCGCGGCTCCAATCTTCCCACACGGAGACGGGATAGCCCTCATGTTTGAGAGCCATCCCGACCTGTGTCCATGTGAGATAATCGGCGTCGGGATTAATATAGGCCAGAAGCGGCACTAAATTGAACTCCGCCATAACGCCCTCCGTTACCGTACGGCTTTTTCGCCCGCCGGGGCGATGTACGCCTTGACGTCATTCGACTCGCCCTGTTCGCCGTTATTTTTGGTATACGTACGCGTTGCAATCGTGACGCGCCCCGTCTTATCTACGGCGGCTTTCCATCTGTCCATGTCGAGCCCCTTTGCTTTGAGTTCTTCATACATCCCGATGGATTGGAAAAACTTTGCGATTTTCCATTTCGCCGCCGTCGTACAGAAAAGATTATCTGTAACCCTTACCTCCCCAGATTCATCTTCGATGGAAAGCGTCACCTTCGCGAAATCCGTGCCTTTTTTCGACTGCGCAAATTCCACGTCGTAAACCTTGAAATCATAATCGCCCGGCGTGACGATACGATACAAAGAACGGCGTTCACCGCCCTCTAAATCCTCATCCGTGAAACTCATCGAGAAACCGAGATTTTTATTTTCCGTTTCCGGAACTGCCATGCCGAGTTGATCGAATGCACTTGCCATAATGTTTTTCCTTCTTTCTTGTGAATAAATTGTGAATAATTAAAACGGGACACTGACGTTATTATGAATAAACTGCCGCGTGTAATCCCAGTTTCTGATAATGCTTTGGATATATTCGTCGTCAAGCTCCGAAAGGGCTTTGATACCTGCTTTCTCCTTGTCGATTTTCCGAATCGCAATCAACAATTCATCGTCCGTTATCGGCGACGGATCGGATGCCGAATATCCCGCTTTCATAAGCACGCGAAGTTGTGCCATCGCGTCCGTCGCTTTCTTTTCGGCGGCTTTCTTCTTTCGAGCCGCTTCCAGCACCCCATCCGGCACGCCCTTCGTGGGAATGTACTTCTTGATTTCCTCATACGCAAACGGAAGCACCTCCGGCAAATCGAACCGTGTCTTAGCGTCTGCAAACGGCGACGTCTGCGTCCGCATCATGCGCCGAAGATTCCGCGCGACCTTCTTCCCGTCTTTGTTGATGACATCCGTCGTCTGATAAGCGAAAAGCACCATATCCGCCCATTCCTTGACCAATGCGCCGATACTGTTGGCATTCTTGCCCGGAAGCTTCAGCTCCCAATGATCGTAGGCTTCCGCCGTATCGGGATTGACGGCCTGCCGCTGCATCGAATGGCCGATGATAACCACATTGACGCCCGCATCCACAATCGCCTGCGTCCATACCAGAAAATCCGTCGAGAATGACGCCGCAAGGAAACCGTACCCCTTGCCGTACCCGTAATCCTCGATGTTCTTCTTCCCGTCGCGATTACAGATATACCGCGTGCACATTTCCGCCGCCTTATCCGCCGTATCGATAACGACCGTCTGATATGGGAAATCCTCACCGCGTACCAGCGTCTCGGCGATTTCCCGAAGCGTCGATACGAAATCCGGCCATTCCTGCAAGCCTTCGACGCGTTCGACGTCCAACTTCTCCGAACCGCGGTCTAAATCCAGAAACAGCGGTTTAGGAAACTCGGACGCGAATGTCGTTTTACCGACACCTGCGACGCCGTACACCAGCACCTTCACGGCGCCGGCGATAACGCCCTTAGAAATTTTCAATGCCATAACCTACCTTCCTTTCTTTTCTTGTAGAAATGATGTATAATATGTGTAGCCTAAGTGGCACCAAATCGAACTCAGCGGAAACCGCCCCTACTACCTTCCGGGCGGTTTTTGCTTGCCCGAAATTCATGCCATCTGCCCCCGATTCTGCTGTGCGATTAATTCGCGCTGAATGCGAAGCACCGCGCGGCTGTACTGACTTTCGACGATACCCTGTTCCCAGCACGCGGCCGCTCCCGTCTCGCCCATCTGGTAAGCCATAAGCACCTTATGGACGTCGCCGTACTTGTCGAACAAATCACGAAGCATATACGCGCCGGCTCGCACGTTATCGTACGGGTCAAGAAAATCATGAATGCCCAGCGTAACCGAAAGATTCGCATGATTGACGTGATTAATCTGCATAAGCCCCCAATCGCCGGCGTCACTTTTCGCGTACACGTCGAAACGGCTTTCCTGCTGAATAATGGCCATCAGTAAGGGATAATCGATACCGTACTGTTTCGATATCGCATAAATTTCTTTTTGCAAAGAAACGTCGAGCGGAACATTCATCGCCGTGAACGTCTCCGCGTGGTAACCCGTCGGCGTGCCGTACGCGACCATATTCTCCGCCGCTGCACGGCCTCCGAGCATAAGCCCAACGCCGACACCGGCCGCCAAAGCTACCGCCCCGACAATCGCCCAACTCGCGACGACCTTTTTCCATAAGTTTCTTTTCGGCCGTCTCACCTGCCGTGTCTGTCTACTGATTTGATTCATAATTCCCTCCATTTATCCGAAATCGGCATAAAGAATATTTGGCTCTTCCGGATCCTCGAAAGCGCCCGTCACTTTTGCCTTATCCCAAGATTCCGCCTGAAGTCCGTCCAGCCAAGCCCGAATCTGCCAGCCCAGAAAACGATACCCACGCGCTCCGCGAAATTGAATCATCGGGATCACCCCGTCTACCGCCATTTGCCTCACCGTATCCGTCCGCATCTGCAAAATCCTGGCGATTTGCGCCAAAGAATAAATTCTCTGCGGCTCAAGCGGCGGCGCCGGCGGCCGTCTTGTCGTACTCATATCACGGCACCTCCAAATATTCGCCGTCGGCCTTTGCCATCATAATGCGACAAACCTCATGCCCGGCGGCAGCATTCCAGCCGTACCAAACTTCGATACAATCGATGTGCTCGACGATATTCTCGAAGCACCAATCAATTTCCTGCATCCGCGCCGACGCCTCGACGCGGCTTTTATCATCCGGCCGATCCGGCATTGCAAGAAACTTCGCGTATCTGTTCCGCGCGTCCCGAAGCTCCGCCAGCCGTCTGACCATCAGCGAGCCCTGAATACGGCTTCTGTCGATAATAGCCGCGCACATTTCCAGCTTCTCAAAGTATTCGTTCATATCAGCCCCACCTTCTCATCTTTCTCTTCGTCGTACACCCAGATGTGGATAGTGTTATACGCTACCCCTTTCAGCGTCCGTTCCGTCATCGTCCCGATAGTGATATTAGAGAACCACGATGCGGCCGTCTCAAGGAAAAACTGCGTAACTTCCATTCGCCGTACCCGCGTGGCGGCGATGATGCACCCGCCGACGCGGAGCAAATCATATGCCGTGCTTGCCAAATCCTCGGCACATCTGTTGTACTCCTCCGCGGCGCTCATCATGTCATTCAAGACATCGCGCGCACGTTCCAGCCGGACATTGGGAAGCATCCGCTCAAATTGTTCATCCGTCATTACTTTCTACCTTCCTTTTCGGTAAACTCTTTCGGATGAGTTCGATGTACTCGTCCGTCGGCCAGCCTTCAAGTTTGCATATCTCTATGTCTGCCCGGATGTCCAAAAGCAACTTCAGAATCACCTGATGCCTACATAGCATGTTGTATTGATACGCTTCCTCTTTTGTCATCGATGCCAGCCGTGCGCCTCTTTCCATCTCACACCTCCGAAAACAAAAAATTAATTCGCCGCTTTTTGCGGGGATGCTTGCGTCGCGTTTATGCGATTGTTTGGTCAAAAAAAATTGCATTGACGTCATCCCCCGAAAGCCTCAGCTCTTTGCTAATCGCGCTTGCTTCTTCGATGGTGAAATCTTTCCCATCGCCTTTCAGTCTACGCCAAAGCGTGCTTTTGTCGATATTTGCGGCTTTCGCAAGCTCTTCAACGTTGATTCCGTGTTCAGCCATACGCCCGCGCAGCTTTCTTATATTCACCATTTCTTTAATCACCTCCTTTTTTGTTTGTCGCATTTCTGCGATTTTCTTTAGTTTATCATGGGGTCAGGCGTGTGTCAATAGGGAATTTTGCATTTTTGCGATTTTTCTTCCATTTCTAAAATATTTTATTGCAAAAATGCGAGAAAAATAGTAAAATTGAAGTATCCTAAAAAAAGAAAATACCATTTATGAAGGAGTGTGTTTATTATGACGACCATAGGCGCAAGAATTAAGGAACGCAGAAAAGCTCTTAATATTACCGCAGACGATTTAGCAAAAGCGATTGGAAAAGACCGCGCGACAATTTACCGTTATGAAAATAGCGATATAAAAAAATTACCGACAACCATTCTTGAACCACTTGCCGTCGTACTCCATGTTTCCCCTGCGTGGCTCATGGGATACGACATCCCCGCTGCCCCGCGCAAAAAAGGCGTCAAAATCCCCGTTCTCGGATACGTCGCCGCCGGCATCCCCTTTGAAGCTATAGAAAATGTAATAGATGAAGAAGAAATTGATGAAGTATTGGCGTCCAAGGGCGATTTCTTCGGCCTTGTCATTCACGGGCAGTCTATGGAGCCCGAAATCTGCGACGGCGATACCGTCATTGTGCGGAAACAGGAAACCTGCGAATCCCGTCAAATCGCCATAGTCTTAATAAATGGCTATGACGCCACCTGTAAAATCGTCCACCGCCAACCGGACGGCATTCTCCTTGAGGGCATAAACCGCGATGTCTACACCCCGACCTTCTACAGCAACGAAGCCATAAAAAACCTCCCCGTGCAAATCGTAGGAATAGTAGCCGAAGTCCGCCGGAAGTATCCGATTTGAATTATTTTTCTGAATTTTCTGTTGACACATCCGCAGAACATGGTAGAATATAGCTAAGCGAACCAGTGATGAACCTTCGGGCGATTCACGAAAACCTACCAGTCTTCGGATTGGTAGGTTTTTTATTTGCCGGAGGTAGAAATCATGATAATAAATAAGCCTTTCAAAACCTATAATCAGCAATTGAAAATATTGCGTTCAAGAAATCTTTTAATTCCAAATGGAAGCAAGGCAATTAAGATTCTCAGACGTGAGAACTACTACGCCGTTATTAACGGTTATAAAGATATTTTCTTAGATCCTTCACACTCGTCAGATTACTACAAAGACGGGACGTCATTCGATAACATTTACGCCCTTTATTGTTTCGACAGAAATTTGCGATCCATTCTTTTGAAATATATCCTTAGAATGGAAAGCTCTCTAAAAGCAAAAATTGCATACCGCTTTTCGGAAGAATACCCAACAAATTTCAATTATTTAGATATGAAAAACTTTGGCGATAATATTCCTGCGGTCACCGCCTTAATCGCGCATATTTCTAATGACATAAAAAACAATGTGGAACAATTTCGCCCCGGGCAAAAAGCATCTCCGTTTTGCCATTATTTGAACGTCCATAAAGAATTACCTCTTTGGGGTCTCATGAAAAAATTATCCCTTGGCGAAACCGCACACTTTTATGCAGCATTAACCGATTCGTTGAAAATTTGTGTTCTTTCCGACGTATGTAAGGAATATCAAAAGGAATACCGATTATCTGCTCCGAAAGTTCCAAATAGCGCAGATGTACTCAGCTTTACGCAAATGTTAGATTTTATCGTAAAGTTCCGAAATATTTGTGCTCACGGAGAAAGGATGTACGACACCGTCATAAAGCGAAAAAAGAACATTCCTCAAATTACCTTTTTCTATATGAATAAGCCCCTCACGTTTTCTTCTCGTTTTGCGGACGTTATCCATATTTTGGGGCTGTTTTTATTGAAATCTGACTATAAAGAATTTGTAAAAGAAATTTCCGCAGAGATATACAGCGTCTCGGCAAAACAATCGCCGCATATCACAAATGAAATCCTTTCTAAAATCGGATTCCCGAAAAATTGGGAAAACCGGCTTAATTTACCGCGCTGATATTCGTTAACGTGTTCGTAAAACGACAGAAAGGAGGATTTTCTATGCTGCAAGTCAAAAAAGGCATCTACTACGTCGTCGTCAATTACAAAGAAGGCGACAAATGGAAAAAGAAATGGATTTCCACGCGCACGGATAAGCTCCGCGAAGCGCGCCTATTGGAAAAGGAAATCGAATACAAAGCCGCAAACGGCATGATGCAGATCCGCGCCGGCAAGCGCACACCCACCGTCCGCGAATTCCTGAACGAATGGCTGGAGACATGCATCAAGCCGCCGAGCCGAAAGCCCGCCACTTACGAAAGCTACCGTCTCGTCGCAAGGCTCTTTTCCGAATTTGCCGGCAATACGAAAATCGACAAACTTTCCTCCGCCGATATCGACGCCTATATCCGGCATCAATTAAAAGCGGGAAACAGTCACACCTTCGTGCGGATCCAGTTTCGAACCCTTCGCAGCGCATTCAATACCGCGCGCCGATGGAAACTTCTCACGTTTAATCCCTGCGAAGGCGTCACCCAACCAGTCGCCACAAAGACACCGCGCCACGTTGCCACGATTGAAGAGGTACAAAAACTCTTAAATATCGCCTCTATCCGCGAATGCCCCATCATGTATGTAGTTATAACCCTGGGCGCCCTATGCGGCCTACGGCGCGGCGAAATCTGCGGTCTCGAATGGACTGACGTAGATCTCGACCGCAGCATTCTCCACATACGCCACAGCATGAGCCGGCGTGAAAATGAAACCTTGAAAGACGGAAAATTTTACCGTGTATTCCCCGGCGAAAAATCTTCTCTTGTATTGGACAGCGCCAAGACGCTTGACTCGCAAGATGATATTTATATTCCCGGCGTCGCCGTCGAAGCCCTTCGCCGCATGAAACTATGGCAAGATAAAAATCGTCTCATGATGGGCCCGTGTTACGAAGACACCGGCATGGTCATTACATACGCCACCGGCCATCCACCGGAACCGAATCTCATTTACACCATGTTTCAAGAGATCCTCAAAGAGGCAAACCTCCCACACATGCGCGTCCACGATCTCCGCCACACCGCTGCCACATTACTATTGGCGCAAGGCGTCGATATTAAACTTGTAAGCCATCAGCTCCGGCATAGCGATGTTTCCGTCACCCAAAATATTTACCAACACGTCACCGAAGCTTTGGCCAAGAAAAGCGCCGACGCGATGGACGAAATATTCAATCAAAAAGGAATAAAATAATCAAAATAGCCGTCTCGGACACCCCTCCGAAACGGCTATTTTTCGCCCTAAAAATCCCTTCAAAAATCATTTTTGGTAGAACTTTTGGTAGAACTCGCAAAATTGACGTCATAACATGAAAATAATAAAAGCCCGAAATCGTGATAATTTCGGGCTAAATCACTGGTGGATGATCAGGGTCTCGAACCCCGGACACCCTGATTAAGAG
>CAVJQK010000012.1:0-13898 GCA_963651795.1 Erysipelotrichaceae bacterium
GCGAGCGAGCGGAGCGAGCGATTAAAACAGGAATCGTGCCCGAAGGGCACACCTCTCACCGATCAGCGAAGCGGCATCGGTGCCATATAAAAATCTGTCGCCGCAGGCGACACCTCTTAAAGCCGTCAGCTGTCAGCCGTCGGCAGAGGATCCGGCCGAGCGCGCCTTTGCACTTTGCACTTTGCACTTTGCACTTATATCTCAAACTCCATATGACTTCCGCTCTCCGTCTTCCGCACGCAGAGCTTAACCGGGATTCTTTCTTCCAGTTCTTCCACGTGAGAAATGATACCGACGAGGCGGTCGGTGTGTTCGAGACTCATGAGAGTTTTGAGGGCGAGGTCGAGGGTTTCCGAATCGAGGGAGCCGAAGCCTTCGTCGATGAACATAGCTCCCAATCGGATGCCGCCGGCGTATTCTTGGACGATGTCGGCGAGGCCCAGGGCGAGGGAGAGGCTGGCGAGGAAGGTTTCACCGCCGGAGAGGGTGTTCGCCGGGCGGGAGAGGCCGGTGTAGCTGTCGAAAACTTCGAGGTCGAGGCCGGCGTTTCTTCTTCCGTCGTCGCGACCGATTTGACGATGGAGTTCGTAGCGGCTGCCGCTCATGACGCGGAGGCGTTCATTGGCCGCACGAGTCACGTCGTCGAGCAGGGCGCCCAGGACGAAACGTTCGAGATCGATGCCGGTCGTTTTTCCGGAAAATGTTTGAAACAGTCCGCCGGCCAGCATATGCGCCGCTTCGTTTTTTTCCTGCTCCGCCTTCATCTTTTTGACGGCCTCCGCCGTTTTCGTCAGGAAATCGAGCCGGGCGGCTTCCGTGGCCGCTTCCTTCGCCGCCGTATCGCGCGCGGCGTCGGCCGCCTTACGTGCCGCTTCCCGTTTCGCCATGTCGGGTTTTTCGCGCCCGTCGATGCCTTTCGTTTCCGCCGCGATTTTATCCGCTTCCGCCCGCACGGCCGCATGATACGCGGTAATCCGCTGCCGGAGCGTCTTTTCTTCGGGAATACGAACGAAGTACGTACGGAATTCATCGATACTTTTGAAACTTTCTTCGCGCGCGCGCGTTTCCAAAATTTCTTTTCCGGAAACGTAATCCTCGCGCAGCTTTTTCACGGTTTCCAGCAAAGTGTCCGCTTCTTTTTGCGCCAACGCCGCATTTTTTTCAAGTGTCGCCGTGCTTTCGGCGGCTTTTTTGCTTTTCGCTTCATAGTCGGCGATTTCTTTGGCGAGCGCCGCCGCCCGCGCCTCGATCGCATTTCCGTCGCGATATTGGGCGGGCACCTGCTCATACAGTGCCGCGAGAGACGCCCGCGCCGCCGCGAGATCACGCGCCGCTTTTTCCGCATCCCGACGCGCCGCTTCCGCCCGCGCCCGCGCCGCTTCCGCGCCCTTTTCGGCCCGCAGCGCTTCCTTCTTTTTCGTTTCCACCTCGACCTCTTCCGGGATGATATCCGAATGCGCCGCCGCCGGATGCGTGAGCGAGCCGCACACCGGGCAGGGCTCGCCGTCCCTCAGCCCACGCGCCAGCACCGCTGCCTGTCCCTGCAGGAAGAGCAGCTCCACCCGCTCGGCCGCGATTTTCGCTTCTTTCATCGCTTTTTCTTCGGAAACGAGTGCCGCGGCCGCTTTTTCCGCCGCCGCCTCGGCTTTTTTCGCCGCCGCTTCCGCTGCCGCCGCCGCTTTTTCCGCCGCCAGCACGCGCGCCGCCGGCTCCTTCATTTGCAAAAGGCGAAGTTTTTCCGTTTCTTTTTCCTTATATACGGGCGCCGATTCCGCGAGCACGCTCGCCGTTTCCTTCGCTTTCAGAAACTCCGCGGAGAGAGCCGCCGCCTTCATTTCCGCCGCTTTTTGCTCGCCCGCGCGCCGCCGGCCGTCCGCCGAAATTTGCTCCAAATGCTCGAATGCGTCCTTCATGCGCGCCGCCGCCGCGATGCGATCCGCTTCCGTTTCCGCCTTTTGCGCCGCTTCCTTTTGTGCCGCAAGTTTCGCCGCCGCTTCCTCCGCCGCCGCCAGACGCCCGTACGCATCGGCGAGCGTTTTTGCCGCATCGTACTCTTTGCGCACGCGCGCTTGCTCCGCGGCCGCCTCTTTTGCCGCCTCGGACGCCGCCGCGAGCCGCTTTTCCGTTTCCTCTTTTTGCGCCGCCAGCGCCGTCTCATCTTCCGCGCCGGCGAGCTCCAATTTCGCATTGATTTGCGTTTCCGTATCCTTAAACGCCGCATACGCCGCCCGCGCCCGGTCGCCCAGCACTCTCACCAGCCGCCCGTAACGCTCCGTATGGAACAGCTGCTGCATGATTTTTTGCCGATCATCGCTTCCCGCCAGCAATAATTTTCGGAAATCGCCCTGCGGGATCAAAATGATTTGACGAAACTGGCCGATGCCCACACCGAGGAGCTTTTCCGCCTCCTCTTTCACGTTTTTCGCCGCGATGAGCCGCCCTTCCGATCCGTCCTCATTGAGCTCGCACAAGGACGCTTCCGTTTTTTGAAATACTTCCCCGTCGCCGCGTTTACTTTTCCGCATTTGCTCCGGAATGCGCATTGCGCGGTACTTTTTATCTCCGAGCGCAAAATCGAAAACGACGCGCGTCAGGACGTCCGGCGCCGCATACCCGCTCCGAAGCGTCTTCGCCTGGCGCGAGCCGCCGCTCGTTTCCCCGTAGAGCGCAAAACACATCGCGTCCAAAATCGTCGATTTTCCCGCGCCCGTCGGTCCGCAAATGAGGAAAAGATGCGCGGCGCCCAAATCGGAGAAATCCAAAATTTCCGTCCCCGCATAAGGGCCGAACGCCGAAAGTTCCAGTCGCAGCGGTCTCATGCCTCATCCTCCGTTTCCTTCAAAATCTCCGCGAAAAACGCCTTTTCTTCCTCCGTGAGCTTCCGCCCGCAAAATTCCTCCGAAAAAGCGTCCAGCATATCCGTCACGTCGACGCGCCGGCCGGCCGACATGCGCACGCCGCTGTCTTCGCGCAAAATCCGATTCGCCTGCAGCGCCGCCACATTCGGATATTTCTTCCGAAGCCGCGCCATCGCATCGATCACCGGTCCCTCGTCCGTGAGCTCGGCCAAGAGAAAATCCTCCGGCGCCGGGTCGTCCCGCGTCATGAGTTCTTCGAATGTCCCGGAAACGACGCGCACATCGTGGCGGGGCGTCATGGAAACAAATTTCGTTTCCGTATATCCTTTCGCATCGATTTCCCCGATAATCACGCCTTTTTTCTGCTTCGCTTCCCCGAAGGAATATTTCAAAAGGCTGCCGCTGTAGCGGATATTTTCCTTGCCCGCCGCTTTTTGCGGGCCGTGCAAATGGCCGAGCGCCGTATACGAAAAGGGCGCGAAAACGGTCCCGGACATCGCATCCGTGCCACCGATGGAAAGCGGGCGCTCCGAATCGGACGTTTCTCCGCCCGCGACGAAATCATGCGCGAGACAAATCATCCGCGCGCCTTCGGGCACCGTTTCCGAAAGATGCGCCGCCAAGGCCGCCATCGCTTCTTCGTGCGTGTGCACATCGGCGCCCAAAGCGTGCCGCACTTCCGCCGTTTCCGCATAGGGAAGCGGAATGAAATATACGTCGCCCGAATCATCCGAAAGCCGAATCGGGGCAAGCCGCGAAAGATCGCCGCACATGTAAAGACCCGCGTCCGAAAGGAGCCGGCTCCCGAAAGAAAGGCGCTCGCGGCTGTCGTGATTGCCGCTGATGACGATGAGCGGAATTTTGCGACGAACGCAAATTTCCGAAATCATCTCATCAAAAAGCTCGACCGCTTCCGCCGGCGGGACGGACCGATCGTACACATCGCCCGCAAGCAAAATCACGTCCGGCCGCTCTTCATCCAAAAGCGGCAGAAATTTCCGGTTCAAAATCCATTCCTGCTCATCAGTGAGATAGGTCCCGTAAAAAAGTTTCCCCAAATGCCAATCGGCCGTGTGCAAAAATTTCATGCCCGCCTCCGTATTTCCTTCTTAAAATTTTCCCGTTTCTTTTCTTTTTCCTTATTATATCAAACTTTACGGAAAGATTTTGTGATAAAATTGAGGAAACAACTTCGTGCAGAAAGGAAATCACCTCTATGATTGACGCTATTTATTCACGCCGCAGCATCCGCTACTTCACGGACGAGCCCATCCCGGAAGACGCGCTCTCGGAAATTTTGCGCGCGGGGATGCGGGCACCTTCTCCGAAAAATCGGCAACCCTGGCGTTTCCTCATTTTCACCGGCGCCGCCAAAGAAAAACTTCTCGCCGCCATGGAAAAAGGAATTGCACGCTCAGAAACGGGCGCAGGACTTTTGGAGCCGCTTCCCGCCTACATCGAAAATGCGAAATTCACCCTCCGCGCGATGGCCGAAGCCCCCGTCACCGTCATCGTCGTAAATCCCCTCGGCCGCTCGCCGCGCACCGATTGGACGGCCGCCGATAAAATCAATGAGCTCTCGAATGTCCAAGCCGTCGGCGCCGCCGCGGAAAATATGGCCCTTGCCGCGACGGATCTCGGCATCGGAAGTCTCTGGAACGGAAACATTTTCTACGCCTACGATGAAATTTGCGAGCTTCTGGATGAGCCGGGCGAGCCGGTCCTGGCTATGTCCCTAGGCTACGACGCCCGCCCCACCCTCCGCCCGCTCGGAAGGAAAAAAGAAGGGGACATTATACGTTTCATGTCATAATATGCGCGCAGCGCATCCTCGAACTCATATCTCATATCTCTTCACTCATATCTTTTGCACTTTGCACTTTGCACTTTCACAATAAAGGTGTCCCATGAAAATTCTCGTCAGCGCCTGTCTTTTGGGCAGGAATTGCAAATACAACGGCGGAAACAATCGAAACGAGGCCGTCCTTTCTTTTCTTTCCGGCCATGAAGTCATTCCCGTCTGCCCGGAAATTCTCATTCTCCCCGCGCCGCGCCCGCCCGTGGAAATTCTAAACGACCGCGTCGTGACGGAAGCGGGAGAGGACCTCACGGCACTTTTCCGAAAAGGCGTCGCGGAAGCCGTTTCCAAAATCCCCGACGACATCGATCTCGCGATTTTAAAAGCGAGAAGCCCCACCTGCGGATCAAAAGAAATCTACGACGGCACCTTCTCGCACAAAAAAATCCCGGGCGAAGGACTTCTGGCACAAGCGCTTCGAAAAAAAGGAATCCGCGTGATCAGTGAAGATGATATAACGCAATTCACGATATAAGTTTTTGCGACATTTGTGCTCGAGACATGAGACTTTTCCCGTTTTGCTTTCCACGCCGTTTGTGCTCCCTACTTTTCAGACAATGAGACATGAGACGTGAGACCTCAATGGTACGCTGCGCGGCATTATGTTGTAATCGGTGCTTCGCGCCTCGCCGGCATATGCCGGCATAAAACAGAATTGTCGCGCAGCGACACAAGTTTAAGTCTCACCGTCTCACCGTCTTTCAGTCTTTCAGTCTTCGGTACAAATGCCACACAAAATCGCTCCGCACTCTGTAAAGCCCCCGCCCTTGACAGTTTCAAAAATCTCCGTTATAATGAGCGCCGTAGGTGATACGATGTCTCTGGAAAATATTGTCGAAAAGGGCGCGCTGCTGGATTGTTACGGCGCACTCCTCACGGATCGGCAGCGCGAATACTTGGATTTGTACTACAATGAAAATCTCACGCTGGCCGAAATCGCCGAGCTCCGCGGCATCTCGCGGCAGGCGGTGCACGACGCGATGATGCGCGGCGAAGAGCAGCTCCTTTTTTTTGAAACGAAACTCGGCCTGGCCGCGGCGCAAAAAAAGGAAGCGCGCAAAGTTTCCGCTTTGCTCTCCCTCATTCCGGAAGAGAAGCAAAAAGAGGCAGAGGAAATATTGAGGCAGTAACGCAAAGGAGGCGAAATCATGGCATTTGAAAATTTGGGCGATAAGCTCCAAAGCGCATTCAAAGATTTGCGCGGCAAGGGGAAACTCTCCGAAAGCGATATCGATGCGGCACTCCGCGAAGTGCGCCGGGCGCTCCTGGAAGCGGACGTCAATTTCAAAGTCGCCAAAGATTTCATCGCAAGCGTCCGCGAAAAAGCCGTCGGCGAAGAAGTGTTCGGCTCCCTCAAGCCGGATCAGACGGTCATCAAAATCGTCCGCGACGAGCTGACGGAACTGTTGGGCGGCACGCAGAGCAAAATCACGATTTCCCCCTCCGGCACGACCATTTTGATGCTGGTCGGTCTCCAGGGCGCCGGCAAAACGACGACGGCCGGGAAACTGGCGCTCATGCTGAAGAAAAAAGGCCATCGTCCGCTCTTGGTCGCCGGCGACGTCTACCGTCCCGCCGCCGTTAAGCAGCTCGAAGTTCTGGGCGAGCAGACGGACGTCCCCGTTTACAAAAAAGAAGGCGAAAGCCCCGTACAGATTGCGAAAAGTGCGACGGAATACGCCAAGACCTACAATAAAGATATCATCATCATCGATACGGCGGGGCGTCTCACCATCGACGAAAAGCTCATGCAGGAGCTTCGCGATATCAAAGGCGCCGTGCATCCGCACGAAATTCTTCTCGTCCTCGACTCCATGACGGGGCAGGACGCCGTCACGACCGCCAAGGCTTTTGACGAAAATCTCGGCATCGACGGCACCGTCCTCACGAAAATGGACGGCGACGCCAGAGGCGGGGCGGCCCTTTCCATCAAGACCGTCACGGGAAAACCGATCAAGCTCATCGGCGTTTCCGAAAAACTCGACGGCGGCCTCGAAGATTTCCATCCCGACCGCATGGCCGGCCGCATCCTCGACCTGGGCGATCTGCAATCCCTCTTTGAGCAAGCCGAGCGAAACCTCGACAAAGACAGCATGGAAGAAGCCGTCCAAAAGCTCAAAAAAGGCGATTTCACCCTCGACGATTTCCTGAAACAAATGCGCCAGATGAAACGCCTCGGCTCCATGCAAAGCGTCCTCGGCATGATTCCCGGCATGGGGAAATACAAAGATCAGCTGAAAGATATTGATTTCGAAAGCAAAGAAATGAAACATCTCGAAGCCATCATCCAAGCCATGACCCCGGCCGAAAGAAGAAACCCGGACATTTTAAACGGCAGCCGCAGGAAACGCATCGCGGCCGGAAGCGGCACACGCGTCCAGGAAGTGAACCGCCTGATGAAACAATTTGCCGAAATGCGCAAACAGATGAAAAAAATGAAAAACAAAAATATGAAAACCCCGCGGGGATTCAATTTCCCCGGTTTACCTAAATTCTGAAACCGATATCAATTCAAGGAGGTGAATGTCATGTTAAAAATCCGTTTGACCCGTATGGGCGCGAAAAAAGCACCGTTCTACCGCATCGTCGTAATCGACGCACGCGCGGCCAGAAGCGGCGCACCGGTAGACACCGTCGGTTGGTACGATCCGACCAAAGCGGAAGCTCCGGTCAAAATCGATGACGAAAAAGTAATCGATTGGATGAAGAAAGGTGCGCAGCCGACCGATACCGTTCGCAGCATCCTTCGCAAAAACGGCGTCCTGGCCAAGTTTGCAGAATCCAAGAAATAACGGAGGAACAAACCATGGAAGAACTCGTTTGCTGGATTGTCAAATCCCTGGTAAGAAACCCGGAAGCCGTGACCGTTTCCGTCGTCCAAAAGGGGAACCTGGAAATTTACCGGGTACGCGTAGCCCCCGAAGACATGGGAAAAGTCATCGGCCGCCAAGGCCGCATCGCCAATGCGATTCGTGCCGTCGTCAAAGCCGGCGCGCTTCGTAAAGATCTGAAAGTCGCCGTCGATATTATGTGATGCGCGAAAAACGCATCGAAAGAAGGACAATATGGATGAAATGACCGTTCTCGTCCCCGTCATGCTCAAATCGAAATTGACGGAGGCGCTGAAGACACGCCTTTTGGCCGAAATGAATCAGAATCTGGACGCCATCGAACACGACCTGGCGCAGATCGAAAGCGAAGGAAACGCCAAATTGGCCGAGCAGGCCAAAATCAATATGGGCGGCGTAGCCCAGCTGCGCGCTCAGATTGAAGCGCAAAAAGCGCAGATCCTCGAAGCGAAGGAAAAAATCACCTCCGATAAAGAACAGCTCGAAAAACTGGTCATCGGAGCCGAACTTCCGCGCGGACCGATCAATCGCCTCGTGACACTTCACATCGGAGACGACCTCAATGATGTGCGCGGCGGCGAAATTCTCGTCGAAGACGGAAAGATCATCGCTTTCCGTGAATAAGAAAGAAGCCGATTCCGGGATCGAAGTCGGCACCCTTGTCGCCCCGCATGGCGTGCGGGGTGATTTGCGTATAAAGCCCTCGATCGAGCGCCCGGAGATTCTGCGGAAACTCTCCCGCATTTATATCGACGGCGCGCCGCGGAAACTCCTATTCGCCAAGCCGCACAAAAACATCTACATCTTCCATATCGAAGGATGCGACGACAGAAACGCGGCCGAAGCCCTCATCGGAAAGAAAGTCTTCCTTCCGGAGGGCGATTTTCCGCGCCTTGCGAAAGGCGAATATTATTTCTTTCAGCTCCTGGGCCTTTCCGTTTCCGAAGAAGACGGCACCCCCGTCGGAATCCTTACGGAAATTATGGAAACGGGCGCCAACGATGTCTACGCCGTGGAAACGGAAGACGGGAAAGAAATTCTCATCCCCGCCATTCCCGATTGCATCAAAGGCGTCGATTTGGAAAAGCAAATCATGACCGTGCACCTGTTGGAGTGGGAATGAGACGAGTGCAAAGTGCAGAGTGCAGAGTGCAGAAAGGAATCATCATCTATGAAAATTGACATCCTTTCCCTCTTTCCCGAATTCGTCGAAGCCTTCTTCGCGCACAGCATCATCGGGCGCGCAAGGGCCGCGGAGCTTCTTACGCTTTCCGTCACCAATCCGCGCGATTTCGCGCACAATCGCCACAATCACGTGGACGATACGATATACGGCGGCGGAGCGGGCATGCTCATGCAATGCGGACCGCTCTTTGAAGCGTGCGAAGCCGTGTTGCCCGAAAAATCGGAAAAAAGCCGCGTCATCCTACTCTCACCGGCAGGCCCGACCTTCACGCAGGACAAAGCCAAATCGCTCTACCGCGATTACGAACACCTCGTCCTCATTTGCGGCCATTACGAAGGCGTCGACCACCGCGTGGAAACGGATCTCGCCGATGAACTCCTTTCCGTCGGCGACTACGTCCTCACCGGAGGCGAACTCGGTGCCATGATCGTGACGGATGCCGTCGCGCGCATGATACCGGGCGTCTTAGGCGACACGGGAAGCGCCGTTTCCGATTCCTTCTACGAGCCCATCCTCGAATATCCCCAATACACGAAACCGGCCGATTATCGCGGCATGAAAGTCCCCGAAATCCTCCTCTCCGGCCACCATGCGAATATCGCGCGTTGGCGCCGAAAAGAAGCCCTGAAAAGGACCCTTGCCGTCCGCCCCGACCTTCTCGAAAAACTCACCCTCACCAAAGAGGACGAGAAACTCCTGGCGGAAATCCGAGCCGAAGAAACGAAATAGGAAACAACACCAATGGCCAATTGTTACATCGGGCTCATTCACTACCCCATCTACAATAAACACATGGACGTCGTCACCACGGCACTCACCAATTACGACATCCATGATATTTCCAGAAGCGCCAGGACATACGGCGTTTCCACCTATTTCATCATTCACCCCGTCGAATCCCAAAGGCACATGGCAAGCCTCGTCATGGAACACTGGAAAACGGGTGCCGGCAGCCGTTACAACGACAATCGCCGCGAAGCCTTTGAGCATACGGAGCTCGTGCCAGATTTGGAAACGGCCCTTTCTCAAATCGAAGCGGAAACGGGAAAACGCCCCGCAATCGTCACGACGGATGCCCGCGTCTATCCGAATACCGTAAGCTACCCCTTCATGCGAAAAGCGATCAAAGACGGCGATACGCCCGTCCTTCTCCTCTTCGGCACCGGCTACGGCATGACCAAAGAAATGATGAAAGAATTCGATTACATCTTAGAACCCATTTACGGATGCGGCAGCTACAACCATCTCTGCGTACGAAGCGCCGTTTCCATTATCTTGGACCGCCTGCTCGGAGAAGCGTGGTGGGAAACGGAAAAGGAGGATTAAACCATGTCCGGACATTCCAAGTGGGAAAATATTAAGCGCACCAAAGGCAAAATGGATGCCATCCGCGCGAAAATCACCACGAAAATTTCAAAAGAAATCACCATTGCGGCTCGCATGGGCGGCGGCGATCCCGTCGGAAACATGCGCCTCAAACTGGCCCTCATGAAAGCGCGCCAGAATAACGTCCCGAAAGACAATATTCAGCGCGCTATCGCCAAAGGCGTCGGCGGCGCAAACGGCGCGGGGATCGACGAAGTCACCTACGAAGGCTACGGCCCCTCCGGCACCGCCATCATCGTCGAAGCCAGCACGGACAACCGCAACCGCATGGCGGCCGATATCCGCCACGCCTTCACCCATCACGGCGGAAACCTCGGCGCGACGGGTTGCGTTTCCTGGATGTTCAAAAATAAAGGATCCATCATCGTCGCCAAAGATGCGGCCGATGAAGACACCCTCATGATGATCGCCCTCGACGCCGGCGCCGAAGACGTAGCCGTCAATGACGACAACTACGAAATCACCACCGGCCCCGACGAATTCATGACCGTCTCCGACGCCCTCGAAAAAGAAGGTATCGCCGTCACCGCCTCCGAACTCGGCATGGTCCCGGACACCACCGTCGCCCTCACCGGCGACGCCGCCCGCATCATGCAGAAACTCACCGACGAACTCGAAGCTATGGACGACGTACAGGAAGTCTACACCAACGCCGAATTCCCGGAAGAAGAATAAAAAACACGGAATACGCAAACACGATACGCAGGTTTTGCATGCTTTTAAAAACAAAAACACGCAGAACTTGCGTATTTTAATTGCGTATTTTCCTTTTTTATGATATAAAATAACAGAGGTGATAAACATGACGCTACAAGAACTTCGGAAACGAAAAAAACTGACGCAAGCCGACTGCGCCGCATATTTGTCCATACCGCTTCGCACATATCAAAATTATGAAAACGATATCCGGAAACAAAACTCTCTCAAATATAATTACATGATGGAAAAATTGGAGCAATACGGATATATCGATGAAAGTCACGGCATCCTGACCACGACGAAAATAAAAGAAATCTGTCAAAAAATATTTTCCGCACATTCCGTAGAATACGCTTACCTTTTCGGTTCTTACGCCAAAGGCACCGCCACGGAAAAAAGCGACGTCGACCTTTTGGTTTCCGCCGAAATCACCGGCATGCAGTTTTACGATTTAGTGGAAACACTTCGCGAATCCCTTTGCAAAAATGTGGACGTCTTAAATTTCGATCAGCTCAAAGGAAATCCGGAACTGGTCAATGAAATCTTGCGGGACGGGGTAAAAATCTATGGATAATCTGAAAAACGACCGCTATTATCTCGGAAAAATTCTGACCGATTTATCTTTTATCCTTGCGCACACAGAGGGAATAACCAAAGAGGAATTTACCGAAAATGAAATTTTAATCGATTCCGTACTGTTCCGATTAATTCAGGTTTCCGAAAATTCGGATCGGCTGACGGAAAATTTTCGAATGCGGCACGACAATATCCCCTGGCATGCAATGAAAGGGATGCGAAACAGAATCGTTCATGAATACGGCGATGTGGATTTGACGATTATCTATGATACCGTAACCCAAGATCTGCCGAAACTGCATACAGATTTAAAAATACTTTTATAAATACGTATAAAAAATCGTCGCCGCAGGCGACACCTGCGGCGAATCCGCGCATCAACGCATGCCGCATCAACGCAATGAAAAAGCTTCGGATATCATCTCCGAAGCTTTTTTGGTGCGAGCGAAGGGACTCGAACCCCCACACACAAAGGTACCGGATCCTAAATCCGGCGCGTCTGCCATTTCGCCACGCTCGCACGGCGCTTTTCGCGTGTGCGCTTATTATACAATAAAGCGCCGCCCCCGTGCAAGGAAACGGGGAAGCACGCGCGTTTCCTCCGTTTCCTTCCGCCCGCTCCCGTTTCCTTCCGCAGAAGAAAAAACAAAACAAAACTTGAAATTTTGTATAACCCCCCCCCATTGTGCTTGTATGAAAGTTATTGTACGATATAAACATATAGAAACAGGGCCATGCGGTCATGTTTCAAAATCCTATCTTGTGGTAAATGTACGGAAACATACCGAAGGAGGCCGACACCATGAAGAAAAAAATCCTATGGGCGGTAGCCGCTTGCGGCATTGCACTTGCCCTTTCCGGCTGCGGAGGCGGCGACAAAAAGTCCGAGCCCGCCAAACCGAAGCCCACCCCGACGGCGACTGCTCAAATGGGGCAGCAGACAGTCAACATTTACGAGTACAAGGGCGCGGATCTTTCCGGCATGGACGGGAAATACGGCCAAGATGTCGTGTATTTGAAAGGCTCCGTGTATTTCACGGCCAAAGACAAAGAGGGCAAATCCGAAAACGCGCTGTACGAAGCCGAGCTCAAAGACGAAACCGTCAAGGTCTTGTACAAGGTATCGGCAGCCGGAAAACGCAATTATTCCGTTTTCACCGACGGACGCGTTATTTATTTCCATGCCGAAAACGGCGCTTTCCGCAAATTTTCATACTATGACGGATCGGTCATCAAAGATTGCGCCAACCCGCAAGATCCCGGCGCGGCCGTCCGCGGTTTCGGATACAACAACAATACCGTCTATGAGTTAAACAGCAAAGGGCTCACGCTCCAAACGACGGACAAAGGAAAATTCACGCAAAAAGGAAACGTCCTTGTCCCCGCGGCAGACGTCAGCCGTGTCATTCGGGCGGACTCCATCGATGCGGAGTTCAACGGCGTTTTCCTCAAAGGCATTTCCCCGAAGAAGGGCGTGGCCATGAGCACGGTCGTCGGCTACTCGACAACGGGCGTAGAGGGTAAAACGTACCTCGGCTATGACGTCGGATATACGAATCCGGCTGGAAGCAGCGTCGTCACCGATCATTACGTCGTATTCGGCGGCGGCAAAGCGGAAAACGGGAAATATCCCTACAAAGTCTACAATAAAACATCCGGCAATGTGGTAGGCGAATTCAAGCTGGACTTTGCCGCGACATCCATGGGTTTCCTGGACGACGACGATGTCATCATCCTCTCGGCGACGACCAATAAACTCTATCGCATGGAATTGTAATAGCAATATATTATTTTCTATTTTTCCCCTTTGGAGGCGAAACACATGAACAAGAAAATTCTTTTAGCATTGGTGATGGCAGGCCTGGCTCTCACTGTTTCCGGATGCGGCGACTCCGCTCCCTCGTCTAAACAGAAAACGGATACACCGCCGACGTATACGGAAAAATACGGCGACCGCACCGCCTATGTCTATGAATACCAAGGCGTCGACGTTTCGAAAGCACACTCTTACAGCCACATTCTCAAAAAAGGCGACAATTTGTATTTCATTTCCGCAAATGTAGAAAAAAATGACAACACCTATCCGCTCTATCAGGTGAAAATCGAAAAAGAAACCACCAAAGACCTCAAGAAACTGTGTGATAATACGATCAGAACGGCTCCCATTTTCACCGACGGGAAAAATGTGTATTTCTCCCAGAACACGAAAGACGCGCAGGGGAAGAAACTGGACGGCATCGCCTATCTGGACGGCACGACCGTCAAACCCGGCGCCGATCCGAAAGCTTCGAACAGCAAAAGCCGCTGCTTTGCCAAAAACGGCTACATCTACGAAGTGGATTTGGAACGTGAAAATGGCAAAGCCTGGAGCTCCGTCGTCAATCTCATGAAAGTCGAAAACGGGAAATTCACCAAAGAAGGAAACTCCGTCGTCGGCATAGGCGAAGCGGATAAATACAACAAAGCGGCCTATATCGGTGCCGATG
>CAVJQK010000013.1:0-13532 GCA_963651795.1 Erysipelotrichaceae bacterium
ATGTAAACGTGAGCGAAATTCTCCGCATAAAATATTTCGGCCCGAAATTTTCCTTTTTCGGCTTCGGCACCCAATATACGGCACCGCCTTCCGCCGCCTCTTTTTCCGTGCGCACGAAAACGGATCCGTTTTTCTCAAATCGCACAGACGACAGTTCGACGAACGCCATCGATTTTTCAGCCGTCACATAAGAAATTCCGGACAAATTTTGCCCCTCGGGGCGGGCATTCGGCTGAAATATGAAATTTCCCTTCCCCTTACGGGCGACCGTACCCGCCGGCACACCGTGGTTTCCGGGCGCGTCCCCCGTCATCATAGCGCCGCTTATTTCATTTTTCGCATACCCTTCCGTATAACCGCGATTAAAACGCGCCTGCATCCGGCGCAGCAATTCTTTTTCATCGATTTCCGCACCGCTTTCCATGGCATCCAAGGCTTCCCGATAAGCGGAAATCACGGCATACACATATTCGGGTTCTTTCATGCGCCCTTCCACTTTCAGGGAAACGACGCCCGCCTCCGATAATGACGAAAGAGATTCGAGCGACACCATATCGCGAAGAGACAGAATATAATCGCCGCGGGAGGAAACCGCAATCTTCCCCGCTTCATCCGTCAATCGATACGACATGCGGCACGGCTGCGCACAGGCACCGCGATTACCGCTTCTGCCGCCGATAAAGGAACTCATGAGGCACTGCCCGGAATAAGAAACGCAAAGCGCGCCGTGCACGAAAACTTCGATTTCGACATCCGTGTGATGCGCGATGTAGGAAATTTCCTCATGCGAAAGCTCACGCGAAAGAACGACTCTTTTGAAACCGAGCGTCCGCAAAAATTCGACGCCCGAAAGATTCGATACAGTCATCTGCGTACTGGCATGAAGCGGCACATGCGGAATCCGCTCCCGCGCCAGGCGCGCTACGCCCAAATCCTGCACTAAAAGTCCGTCAATCCCCGTCGTCCCCAAAAAATCCAGATACGCCAAAAGCTCGGGTATCTCCGTGTCCGAGATTAAAATATTCAGCGTCACATACACCGATTTCCCGAGAGCATGACAAAGCGCGACGGCTTCCTTGATTTCTTCATTTGTAAAATTTCCGGCAAAGCGCCGTGCGCTGAATTGTTTCCCACCCAAGTACACCGCATCGGCGCCGGCGGAAAGCGCGGCCCAAAGCCGATCGGGTGTCCCGGCCGGTGCCAAAAGTTCCATCATAGCGCCTCCTTTTGTATTGTCATTATAACACACGAAGCAGTTGATGCGCGGATGCGTTGATGCGTTGATGCGCTTCAGGTGTCGGCTGCGCCGACGATTCCTGTTTTATGCCGGCGGAGCCGGCGAGCGAGCGCAGCGAGCGATTACAACATAATGCCGCGCAGCGCACCGGTTAAAGCCGTCAGCCGTCAGCCGTCAGCTGTCAGCCCTTGCACCGAACCGAGCATCGCACTTTCCTCTTTCCCCTTCCCTCTTTCCTTTTCACACAAAAAAGGGGCCGCAGCCGAATGTCTGTGCGTTCGGTGCAGCCCCTTATTCCGTTTCCTTATTTTACTTCGGTCTCATAGCGCGAAAGGATGAAGCAGAGATCCGAGAGACGATTCAGATATTTCAAATCCGATTCGTGAATATCCTCTTCTTCTCCCAGTTTCCACATCAAACGTTCCGCACGACGGATGACCGAGCGCGCCATATCCAGTGCCGCCGCACTTTTCGCATCGCCCGGGACGAGGAAATGATTGAGCGGTTCCAATTCGGAATCGAACGCATCGATGGTTTCCTCAATCGCCGTCACGTGAGCGTCCTGAATATTGGCGTCCTTACCGATACTGGCAATATCGGCCATCAAAAGCCAAAGCTCTTTCTGTACTTTATAAATGGTGTCCTTCACCTTGTCATGAACCGCAAAAGCACGGGCGAGTCCCAGCACGGAATCCGCCTCATCGACTGTACCGTATGTTTCCACGCGAAGACTGGCTTTGGAAACACGCTCCCCGGTATAGAGACTTGTTTTACCCTTATCACCGGTACGGGTATAAACCTTTGCCATGACATTCACCTCAAAGTTCCGGGAACCAAAGAGCGATTTCTCTTGCCGCCGTCTCCGGTGCATCGGATGCATGAACGACGTTTTCATCGATGGACGTCGCGAAATCACCGCGGATAGAGCCCGGTACGGCTTCGAGCGGATTCGTCGCACCGTTGATCTGACGGACGGCCTTTACCGCATTTTCCCCTTCGATGACCATCGCGAGGACGGGGCCAGAAGTGATGAAATCGATAAGATCCTTGAAGAAACCTTTGCCTTCATGTTCCGCATAATGTTTCTTGGCGAGTTCTTCCGGTACCTGAATCATTTTAATCGCATGAATCGAAAGCCCTTTGCGTTCGAAGCGGGAAATCACTTCGCCGCAGATGTGTTTCTTCACACCGTCGGGTTTCACGAGAACCAAAGTTTTTTCAATGTTTGCCATCAGAAAAGCCTCCTTAAAAAAGAAATAACCACCGCGTCACCGCATTTGCGCGGCAATCTCACGCAGTCTTTTTATACGCTCCTCCGTGGAAGGATGCGTAGAAAACAAATTTGTCGAAAACGAGCGCACGCCGCAAAGCGGATTGATAATGAAAAGTCCGCAGGAAGAAGGTTCCGCGCCTCTCATCACACGGCGATGCGCATATCCGTCGAGTTTTTGCAAAGCGGACGCCAGCGCCAAAGGTTTCCCGGAAATCGCGGCTCCCCCGGCATCGGCCATATATTCCCGCGAACGGGAAAGCGCCATCTGTACGAAAAGCGCCGCAATCGGAGCGATAATCGCCACCAGCATCAATCCCAAAGGATTCGAATTCTCGCCGTCGGAATTACGCCCGCCGCCGAAAATCGCCGCCCACTGCGCCATATTCGCAATCCAGGAAATGGCACCCGCAATCGAAGCCGCCAATGTCATCAAAAGCGTATCGCGATGTTTCACATGCGTAAGCTCATGCCCGAGGACACCGGCCAATTCATCGCGATCCAGCATCGAAAGCAAACCTTCCGTCACCGCGACCGCCGCATGTTTCTCATCGCGCCCCGTCGCAAATGCATTCGGGACATCACTCGGAATCACGTAAAGACGCGGCATCGGCATATCGGCTCTCTCCGTCAGCTCACGGACCAAAGAGAAAAGCTCCGGTTTCTCCCTCTCCGTAAGTTCACGCGCCCGATAACTCGCTAACGCTATTTTATCACAATTCCAGTAACTCACAAAATTAATTGCCAGAGAAATCAGAAACATGTACATGGCGCCGTCCCGGCCCGCGACCATACCGCCGATGGCCACCAATATGGCACTCAAAAGCGCAAGAAGCAAAAAAGATTTCAAACGATTCATATCAATGACCTCCTTTTTTTGGAAACAAAATTTACGGAAACCGTTTCCGCCGTAGTTTCAAAAGATATTATTATTATGCAAAAATAGGGTAAAAAAAGTGGTCGGAACGACATGAGTTGAACATGCGACCTCTACCACCCCAAGGTAGCGCTCTACCAAACTGAGCTACGTCCCGACATCGGTTACATGTAATAGGATACCTACGAAAGCCGTTTTTGTCAAGTGATTTCCATTATCCGCGGGCGCAAAAAACGGCGCGTGGCCCAAAGCCGGCGCGCCGTCCGTTTCCGAAAATTATTCCGCTTTTTCGACGGTTATTTCCGCACCGTTTTGATTGAAATCCAAGACCATCACACGGCTTGTCATGTCTTTTCCGGCAAAGGCCGCCTGCATGGCTTCCCCGACCGCATCGGCATGATCCGCATCGGCAAAAGCAATCATGGTGGAGCCGCTGCCGCTGATGGTCGCACCGAAAGCGCCGGCTTCTTCGGCCATGCGAATGACCTCTTCGCCGCCCGGAATGAGCCCGATGCGATACGGTACATGAATTTTATCCTGCATCCCGAGGCGCAAATACGCCGGATTCTGACGGAAAAATGCCGTGAGAAGGAAGGAAACGCAGGAAATATTGCGCACGGCATCCGCACGACTGTAGGAATCCGGAAGCACCGCTCTGGCGTGCTCGGTCATCAGTTCGAAATCCGGAATCGCGACGACGGCTTTCCAATCGGCGGAAACGGGCACTTTGACGGAGGTGCATCCCGTTTCATCCATCATGGAAATGACAAAACCGCCCATGAGCGCCGGTGCCACATTGTCCGGATGTCCTTCAATTTTAGCGGCGATATTCAATATTTCATTTTGCGAAAGCGGAGATCCGCAAAGATAATTCGTCAGGATGACGCCGGAGACGATGGCCGTCGAGGAGCTTCCCATCCCGCGCGCAAAGGGTACGCGGTTGATAAGATGCATTTTCCCGGACGGAAGTTTTTTCCCGATAACGGCGGCCGTTTCCTCCATAGCGCGGAAAATGATATTTTCATCGCTCATGGCCAAAATGGCAAGTCCTTCGCCTTCGGCCGAAAGCGTGACGTCC
The DNA here is from genome assembly GCA_963651795.1 of Erysipelotrichaceae bacterium. Taxonomy (GTDB): domain Bacteria; phylum Bacillota; class Negativicutes; order Veillonellales; family Dialisteraceae; genus UBA1822. Next base: position 4,463 of record CAVJQK010000013.1, read on the forward strand.
GCGAAATCTCCTTCTTCCGGAATAAAATGCACTTCGTTGTAAAGCGAAAGCGCAAGGCCCAATACGTCGAAACCGCTTCCCAAATTGGATGTGGATGCGGGAGTCTTTACGATGATTTTATTCGTTTCCATTTGGCAGTACCCTTATCACATTTGCAATTTCTTTCACCGTCGGAAGTTCCGAAAGTGTTTGGATGACTCGATTGATATTTTCACGCGGCGCCGCTTCCACAATGAGCATCAGCTCCGCCAAATTTTCGAAACGGCGTTTCTGCACGACTTCGTTGATGCTGATGGATTGATCGGCCAATGCCTGCGCAATGGAGGCCAGGACGCCCGTCGTATCTTTGACGATGAGGCGGAAATAATACGAATCGCGAAGTTTCAGCGAAGAGTAGAAGGACATGGGTTTCGTATCCGTCAAAATCATGCCGATACCCTGTGTATTCGTCACGATGTGTTTGGCGGTCGCAATGACGTCGCCCATCACGGCCGATGCCGTCGGAAGCGAGCCGGCGCCGCGTCCGTAAAACATGACGTCGCCCACAATGTTTCCTTCCACATAAATCGCGTTGTACGAACCTTTTACAGAAGCGAGCGGATGCGCTTTCGGCACAAAAGCCGGATAGACATTGAGCGCGATACCGCCTTCCTCGCGCGTCGCCACGGCGAGAAGTTTAATCACATACCCCATGTCTTTGGCATAGAGCACATCCTGCTGCGTGATTTTTTCGATACCTTCCACGGCCACATCGTCAAACGTGGCATTGGCACGGAAACCGATAGACGCCAAAATCGCCAGTTTCCTCGCCGCATCATACCCGCAGACATCATTCGTGGGATCGGCTTCGGCAAATCCCTTCTCCTGCGCACCGGCCAATGCGTTTTCATACGATTCGCCCGTATCCGTCATCTGCGTCAGGATATAATTCGTCGTCCCGTTTACGATACCGAGAATTTTATCGATGCGATTGGCCGCCAGCGAATCATGAAGCGGCACCAGAATCGGAATCCCGCCGCCGACACTTGCCTCGCAGCTGAAATTCACATGATGTTTCTCGGCCAAACGAATAATTTCCGGGCCGTAAAGCGCCACCAAATCCTTATTCGCGCTGACGACATTCTTTCCCTTGCGCAGAGAAGCGTAAATATAATCCTTCGCGGGATCGATACCGCCCATCACCTCGACGATGACGGAAACGGAATCATCTTCTTCGATTTCCGCAAAATCCGTCGTGACACGCACATCCTTCAAGACATCCAAATGTTCGTATTTCTCCGGATTTCGCACCAGCACCGTTTTCAGATGCAGCCGGCATCCGATTTCAGCGGAAAGCGCTTCCCCATTCCGGCGAATCGCCTCCGCGACACCGCTTCCGACCGTGCCGAAGCCCAAAAGCGCAATATTAATATCCTTCATCCTCACACCTCACCCACTATGATGACATTTGAAATTCCCTTGACCGCTTTGACCTCTTCCGTCAATTCTTCGGCGGAAACCGGAAGATCTACGATGAAAAAGGAAAATGTCATGGAAATATATTTCCCGGCCGGCGCCGACTTTTCCATCGTGACCGGCACCGCATCGAGTTTATCCAAACGGCGCAAAAGACGCGTCATCACCTGCGTATCATTGGGCAGCATCACAATCATCGTGAGAATATCGCGCTCGTTTCCCGTCGCCGCATCCGACACATGATCTTTGTATTTGTAAAAGGCACTCCGACTGATTCCCGTCTTTCTGACGGCATCGTAAATGGTGGAAACTTTACCTTCGTCGAGCATCTGCTTGGCGCGAATCGTGCTTTTAATCGCCGCCGGCAAAATATCAAAATCAACTAAGTAATACTCTTTTTTCACTTTCGAATACTTCATTGTACATTCCTTCTCATCCGGTAAAATGAAACAAAATAATTCCCGCACATACCGAAACATTCAGCGACTCCACACCCGCTTTCATCGGTACGTATAATTTCTCCTCTGCTAAGCACAGCACTTCGGGCGATATTCCGGCGCCCTCGTTTCCGAACGCGAAGACGGCGCCGCCGATTTCGGAAACTTCCCGATACGGACGTCCGCCTTCCAACGTCAATGCAACCAAGGGAAGACCGCTTTTCAAAAGAAACGCGCGCAATTCCTCCGTCATCACATTCTCATACACCGGCAGTCTCAGAATACTGCCCATCGAAGCGCGCACCGCTTTCTCCGCATACGGATCCGTGCAACCGGTCGTCAAAATCACACCGGTGACACCCGCCGCGGCCGCCGTCCGCAGAATCGTCCCCATATTTCCCGGATCCTGTACCGCATCCAGCAAGACAAATCTGTCATCGGGCCCGGTTTCCGTCTCGGACAATTCTCTCTTTCGCATCGGCAACACCGCCAACATCCCCTGCCCGTGCTCCGTCCCCGAAAGCTTCTCCATAATCGCTTCCGTCACACGATACACATGCCAGGATAGGTCCTCGGCCGCCGAAATCACGGCACGCCCGCGGGGCTCTTCGGCCGTTTCCTTCGTCACGAAAAGAGAAGCGCCCTCGATATGCTGAGAAACCGCATCCTCCGCGCTTCGCACACCTTCCATGAGAAACTCCCCGTAGAGCTTTCGATATTTTTTTTGTTTCAAATCCAAAGCCCGCTTGACACGCCGGCCGGACAGACCCGTAAGCTCCTCCATGGCATCCCTCATGAAATAAAAAAAAATTCCCGGATTTTCACTCTCCCGGCGGATTGCCCACTGGGAAGAGACAAAAATATTATAGCATGCCGCACTGCATTTTGGAAATACCGAATTTTTCTACATGCATAACACAAAATGTATGCAAAAAATTTCGAAAAAATTCTAATGATTTTTCACTTTACAATTTCGCATGAATCCTTTAATATATTGGATAATTACATTTCAATCAGCAACGAAGCCACGGATACCTCACTCTTGCGGTGTCCGTTTCTTCTTTTTCAAGGAGACCTCACATGCATTACAACGGAGAATTCGGAATTATCGTAGCCTTTTGCCTGTATCTCGCCGTCATGATGGCCATCGGAATTTATTATTCCAAAAAGCAAAACAATCTGTCCCAATATATTTTGGGCGATCGGAAATTAGGGCCATGGCTCACATCCATGAGTGCCGAAGCTTCGGATATGAGCGGCTGGATGCTGATGGGGCTCCCGGGATTTGCGTATCTTCACGGCCTCTCCGCCATCTGGACGAGCGTCGGCCTCATCGTCGGCACTTGGCTCAATTGGATTTTCACATCCAAGCGTCTGCGCACGTATTCGGAAGTTTCCGGAAACAGTCTCACCATTCCCGATTACCTGTCCAATCGTTTCGAAGATCATAAAAACGGACTCCGTTTCATCTGCGCCGTCTGCATCATTATTTTCTTCATTATTTATACGTCGTCCGGATTCGTCGCAGCCGGGAAACTTTTCAATACGATTTTCGACATCCCCTATACGACATCGCTCTTCATCGGTGCATTTGTCGTCATCTTCTACACCTTCCTCGGCGGTTTCTCCGCCGTCTGTTGGACGGATTTCATTCAGGGCACCATGATGTTCTTCACCGTCTTCTACATTCCCATCGCGGCGACGATTGCTTTGGGCGGCACGACGCCGACATTGGATGCACTTGCCGGTGAAGGCGCGAATTTCTTTTCTCTCTTCCCCGAATCGTCGACCGGTATGATGAATTTCATCATGTTCGTTTCCTCCGTCGGCTGGGGTCTCGGCTACTTCGGCCAGCCGCACATCCTCGTCCGTTTCATGGCCATCAGCGATGCGAAAGAACTCAAAAAATCCACCAATATCGCGATGGGCTGGGTCATCATTTCCCTCGTATGCGCCATTGCCATCGGCGTCATCGGCAAAGCGTATCTGACGACGCCGCTCGAAAATGCCGATGCGGAACGCGTCTTCATTATCATGGCTTCCGATTTGTCCACACCTTTCTTCACCGGCCTCATTTGGTCGGCGGTCCTGGCGGCCATCATGAGTACGGCTTCTTCGCAGCTTCTCGTCACGGCCTCCGCGGTATCGCGTGATATTTATCATCCTTTCCACCCGAAAGCGAGCCAAAAAGAACTCATCCTCGTCAGCCGCGCGACCGTCCTCGTCATTTCGCTCTGCGCCCTGTATCTGGCCGCCGATCCGAACAGTTACATTTTCTCCATCGTCTCCTATGCATGGGCCGGATTCGGCGCCTGCTTCGGACCGGCCGTGCTCCTTTCCCTCTACTGGAAACGGATGACGCTCAAAGGCGCTTACGCCGGCATCATCACCGGCGGCACAACCGTCCTCATTTGGAAACAATTCGAATGGTTCGGCCTCTACGAACTCGTCCCCGGATTTATTTTCGCAACGATTGCCATCATCGCCGTTTCCCTCATGGATGCCCCGCCTTCGGAAACCATTCAAAAAGAATTCGACGAAGCGATTGCCCTCAGCAAACATTAAGGAACCACTGATTAAATCGAAGAATCTGATTTAATCAGCGCTTCTTTAATTCCACATCAGAAAGCCGTGACCTCCCTTCGAGCATCACGGTTTTTTTATGCCCGTTTCACCCCTTTCCCCTTCCCGCTTTCCGCTTTATTCTTTGACATTCCGGCATGTCGGTGTTATATTATTTTTATCTAAACGGTAAAAACATATTATATATAGAGGTACTTATGAAACGAATTTTTCTTTGCCTGCTGTCTCTCCTGTTTTCATTTCTGATTTCCGCCGGAGCGGAAGCCGCGACGATAAACGGCATTTTCTGGGCCGCGCGTACGGATACGTCGACGCCCTTTATCCGCATCGTCGTCGAACTTTCCGAAGCCGTCAAAGCGGAAGCCTCTCTTGCTGACAGCGGGAAAACGCTGCATCTCACGGTGAAAGACACCGATCTTTCTTCGGCCGTTTCCTCTTCTTACATCGTTTCCAAACAGAATGTGAAAAATTTTTCGGTCAAGACGGAAGGGGCCGATACCAAAATCACCGCCGATATGGCAAACGCTCTCTCCTCTTCGGATTTGAAAGTCTTTCCGCTGAAACCGGACGCCGCGGCCGGTCGCCCACACCGCCTCGTCATCGATATTCCTTCGAAATCGTCTTCGGCGGAAACGTCGACCACCAAGACGACGGCTCCCGTTTCCGAAAAGAAAACCACTAAATCGACTTCTTATTCCGTGACGGCCAAAGCCAAAAAAGTATTGAAAAATAAAACCATTTGCATCGATCCCGGCCACGGCGGCGCGGATGTGGGCGCCATCGCCACGCTCGGCGGAAAAACGTATTACGAAAAAGACATCAATATGTCCATCGCCAAACCTTTGGTCGAAATGCTGAAAGTCTCCGGCGCCAAAGTCATCATGACGCATGAAACGGATAAGGACGTCTACGGCGCCTATGCGGACGATATCAAGGAACTCCAGGCGCGTTGCAATATCGGAAACAAAGCCGGTGCGGACATTTTCGTTTCCATTCATATCGATTCTTTTTCCAATAATGCCGTCGACGGCACGACGGTGTACTATTATCCGAAAACGTCCAGAGATTTGCTCTTGGCCAAATATGTGCATTCTTCCCTCATCAATAATCTCGCCATTCCGGATCGCGGCGTGCGTTCCAATAATCTGTATGTGAATGTCCATACGAAAATGCCGTCCATTCTTTTGGAAATGGGATTTATTTCAAACAGTCACCGCCTTAAAATGCTCACGTCTTCCTGGGGCGCCAAATCCATTGCGCAGAGCATCTACAAAGGCATCGTCGATTATTTCGATCAAGCATAAAAATATTTTTTCGCGCAACACAAAAGGGCCCGGATATTGTCCGAGCCCTCTTTTTATATAATGACGAATTATTCCGCGTCGTTATCCATATGCGTTTTGGAGAAGAAGAGGAAAACAAGAGAAAGAATAATGGCGACAACGGTCGCAAGCCCCATCCCTTTGAGCTGAACCGGTCCCAGCACAATCGTCGCACCGGACAGACCGGTAATCATCGTGACGGCCGTCAGAATGAGATTTTTGGATTTTGTGAAATCCACTTTTTTCTCGATGAACATACGAAGCCCGCTGGCTGCGATGAAGCCGAAGAGCAGAATACACACGCCGCCCATGACCGGCGTCGGAATGCCGTGAATGAGCGCCGCGATTTTTCCGACGAAGCTGAAGAGAATCGCAAAGCAGGCGGCACCGCCGATGACGTAGGTGCTGTATACACCGGTGATGGCCATGACGCCCATGTTTTCACCGTAGGTCGTATTCGGCGTGGAGCCGGCAAACCCGGAAAGAATATTCGAAAGGCCGTCTGCGAAAAGCGAACGATGCAGCCCCGGATCTTTAATCAAATCGCGGCCCACGATATCGCTCGTGACGAAAAGATGTCCCAAATGTTCGGCCAAGACGACGAAGACCGCCGGCAGAATCATCATAATGGCGGAGAAATTAAAGCTCGGTTTATAGAATGTCGGGAAAGCGAACCACGGCGTTTCCGCTACCTTCGTAAAATCGACGACACCCATGAAATACGAAAGAATATACCCGGCCACGACGCCGCACAGAATCGGAATGATGCCGAGGAAACCGCGCCCGAGCGTACTCACCAAAATCGTGACGACGAGCGTAAACGTCGAAATAATCATCGCCGTTTCATTCGACATCCCCTGCACTTCCCCGGAATACCCGGCCATACTCATGGCAAGCGGAGCGAGTTCCAGCCCGATGATGGCGACAATCGCGCCCATTGCGGCCGGCGGGAAGAGGACATCAATCCAGCTCGTCCCGATTTTGGAAACGAGGAGGGAAACCAAAATGAAGCAGAGACCGAAAGCGATAAACCCGCCCTGCGCATCACCGTACGACATCCCGGCCGTCCCGCAAACGGCGAGAACGGGAGAAATAAATGCAAAACTCGAACCCAAATACGCCGGCAGGCGCCATTTACATATGGACAAATACAACAAAGTCCCGATACCGTTCATAAAAAGACAGGTAGCGGGATCCACATTGAGCAAAAAAGGAACGAGTACGGTCGAGCCGAACATCGCGAACAAATGCTGCAGTGCGAGCGGAATCGTCGGCAAAATCGGCAGTCGTTCATCCACATGGATAATTCTCTTCTGCATGTCTTCCTCCTCTTGGAACGAAATGTATACAAACCTCAAATATTATATGCAAAGCATGAGCGTCATGCAAGACCTCATGAAAATTTTTTATACCCTTCGGTTTCCGTTTCCGAAAAATCCCGAAAAAAAAGACGCATGAGCGTCTCTTTCTGTTTTTTATGTTTCGGGAAACGAAATTCATGCCTCCTGCGCCGCTTCCACCGCAGTTTCCGGCTGATCTTCTTCCGCTTTTTCGATATCTTCTTCGTAAATGCGTACCAACGGATTTTCATCGAAGAATTTACGCGCATAATTGATGAATGTCTGCACCGGAGCGGAAACCGTCATCGCGTTTTTGCAAATGAGATGGCTCGGGCGATAGACCGGGTTTCCTTTGGAATCCGTCAAAATCTGGCGGTACACATGCGGTGCGCATTTCGTGATCAAGTCTCCCGGAATGACGCAATGGCCGAGACCGGCATTGACAATTTCCACACAGGTCAGGCAATCGTCGACGGCCAGCATGAACTGCGGCGGCTCACCGACATTTTCTCTCCACCAACGCGTGCGTACTTCATCGAGCGACGGATCCGAACGATAGCGAATCGTCGGCTGATTGGCCAGCGTGCTGTAATCGATTTTCCCGGCGGAAATGAGATACATGGGCGCATTATCGAGCAAAATATCCATTTCATTCCAATCCTGATCCCCGCGCACGATGGCCAGCTGGATGTCTTCTTTTTTCACCATTTTCGTCAAGCGGTCACTGGCCCCCTGCGTCAGGGAAATTTCGATATCCGCATATTGATCCACAAACCCTTTCAAAAGAGCGGGCATATGAGATTGCGTAAAGGAACGGCTCGCCCCGATGCGAAGCACACCGGAAATCGTGCTTCTTTCATGCGTGACGAAATTTTTCATGTCCTGATATTGCTGTAATTCTTTCTCCGCATACGAGAAAAGGCGAAGGCCTGCATCCGTAAAATGCACACCTTTATTGGTGCGGATGAAAAGAGGCACACCGATTTCCTTTTCCATCTGATCCAAACGGTATGTGAGCGAAGGCTGTGTCATAAAAAGACGCTTCGCCACTTTATTGATACTGCGTTCTTCCCGAAGATAAATCAGAATTTTCCAGTCGGTGTTATTCATAATTCCGTACGCCCCTTATTCCATACATCACACTTCATGACTTCATTTATATGGGAAATAGAAATATTTTATATATTATATCACAAATCTTTTATATCTCAACCCATTCCGAGAATCCCGATTGAAATTTTCGCAAACGGTGTTATACTATGTTATACTAATAATATAAATATCAATATTTCTAATCGGAGGGTTCCTCATGCATTCTTTTTGGCTTATTATTTCTTCCGTATTTTTCGGCGTGGCGGGCGTTTATTTCTTCATTAAGCCGCAATTGGCGATGGAAATGGCGGCCATTTACGCGGGCGTTGCGATTTTCATGAGCGGCGTCTCCCAAATGATGCGCCATCTCACGGCTACGTCGGAAAATCGCTCCGGCGTCCGACTTTTGATGGCCGGCTTCGATATTCTTTTCGGTATCTGGCTTCTGACATCCGGCAATTATAAATGGCTCATCGTCCTCATGCCGTACATGTTTGCCGCCTACATTCTCATGCGCGGCGGGATGCTGATTACATTTTATCTCAAAAACAAATCGCAAATCCCCTCGCCTCACATTTACATCTTAGCGGCAGCCGGCCAAATTCTCGTGGGCGCCGCCATGTTTATCATGCCGCTGTACGCCATGAAAATATTCATCTACGTCGCCGGCATCGGCCTTATCTGGTGCGGTTTCACGAATTTCACCGCTTGGCGGGAAATGAAAGAAACTGAATAATTTTTCACGAAAAAAGATTCTGCGTCATCATGTACGCAGAATCTTTTTTGGTGAAAATATTCAATTTTCGGAAACATTCAATTTTTTCAAAGCCAAATCATACAC
>CAVJQK010000014.1:0-12257 GCA_963651795.1 Erysipelotrichaceae bacterium
GCTCGCTGCGCTCGCTCGCCGGCTTTGCCGGCAAGGCGCGAAGCGCCGATTAGAATAAAATCGTGCCCGAAGGGCACACCTCTTAAAGCTGTCAGCCGTAAGCCGTAAGCTGTCAGCTTCAGCACAAATGCAGCAAAATCGCCGAGCGCGCCTCTTCCCCCTTTCCCCTTCCCTCTTTCCCAATAAAAAAGCTGCAAGGAATCTGTTTCCTCACAGCCTTTTGACCGTTTCTGTCTTTTATTGTTTTATCCGCTCTTCCAAAATTTCCGCGACGCTTTCCGTCGGCATGTCATCACTGTCGTAGAGAAGGCCGCGCGGGCTCTTGATGATGAGCCGATCCGTGAGATTTTGCGCGATTAAATCCTTCGTCGCCGAAAGGAAGGAGAGGCACGCCGCGTCGTGATATTCTTTCGTGATGATGCGTGAAAGGCCCGGCGCTTTGAGCCGCTGCTGAATGAAAAGTTGGTGAATCGCTTTCCAGCTCGTTTTCCCCGGGCACGCCCGCAGGAGCACGACGATATGATAGCCCATTTCTTTCAGCGAAGAAATCATATCCAGCGTGTATTCCACATGATTCAGCGAGCCTTCCTGCAAAATGTGATACCGCCCCGCCGCCGCGCGATGCAGCGTGAGATCGGAGAGGAAATTCGCCTGCGGCATGGTGAAATACGCGCAATAGGATCCGTATTTCCGCATGAGCTCACGATAACGCGGATGGAAACCGCGGAAATTATCGCTCATGGATTGGATGATATCTCCGTCGTGCTTTTCGATGATGACCGAGGACATAATCGTCTTTCCGGCGCCGGGCTGCCCTGCGACAATGTACGCGGTGGGGCGCTCGATGTTTCCCGTTTTCCCCGCCGACACCGCCGGCCATACCGTGCGCTCGAAATACGCGCGCATTTCTTCTTCATCGAAAGCGCTTTCTTCCTCGATGAGATCCGGCGTCAATTTCACGCCCGAAATCGCGTGAAACACCTGATCGCCGATATATTTACTCTCAATGGAAAAAGCTTCGCGCAGCATTTCCACCTGCTCGTCCACGGTAAAACCGCGGGCACGGCGAAGTTCCACGCGCGCCATTTCCCGGACCGTCTTTCGCCACAGCGCATAGAGCGCCGCACGATCCTCGGCCGACACCGCCGCTTCTTCCGTGAGCGCGGCGAGCAAATTGTGAATCGTGGTAAAAATTTCCGCATTGACTTCGAGCTGAATCCCCATCGGGGTCAGTTCCGCGGAATCTCTGAGTTCTTCGATCGTTCGCTCGTCATAAGGCATCGAGGTACCACATCCTTTCGCAATCCGTTTTTTGCACTGCCTTTATCATATCATAAGTAAAGAAATTGATAAAGAAACAAAAGAAACGCGACGCATTTACCCGTATAACACTTTCAAATTGAGCGTAGATGTACTATACTAAAATGATATATAAGATTTATTACACATTTGACGTGATAGTGCAAAGTGCAGAGTGCAGAGTGCAAAGTGCAAAGTGCAAAGGCGCGCTACGCTTAGTGCGAACGCCGACGATTGACGGCTCCCCCGGCTGACGGCTGACGGCCGACGGCCGACGGCTTTAATAGGTGTGCCCTTCGGGCACGATTCTTGTTCTAATCGGCGCTTCGCGCCTTGCCGGCAAAGCCGGCGAGCGAGCGCAGCGAGCGATTACAACACAATATGCGCGAAGCGCATCCTGACCGCATGCCCCATGCCGCATGCCTCATGCCCTTTTCGAAATGTAGCACAAAGCCAAGCACACGAAAGGTCTCAAATCCCATGGACATTATCCAAATTCTCTGTTACGACGTCCTCCCCCTGCTCTTCTTTATCGGAGCCGGGTTCCTTTTGGACGCCAAGTTTCCTTTGGACATCAAAACATACAATAAACTCGTCATCTACATCGTGCTACCGTGCTTTATTTTCTTCTCGATGGTGCAATATAAACCTTCGGAAGAAGCGTATCTGCTCGTGTCGGCGGAAATTTTGCTCCTCGTCACGATGAGTGCCCTTTCCGCGCTCGTCTGCCGTCTGCTCGGCATCCGCGGCGGGAAAAGTGCCGTCTTTCGGGCCGCCGCCACGTATTCCAATGCGGGAAACATCGGCAGCGCGCTCGTCGTTTTCATTTACAGCCACGCGCCGTACGCGACGGGCGATGAAGCGCCGCTTCTTTCCGAAGCCCGCGGCGACATCATTCTCCTCATGATCTTAATGAATATCGCCGTCAATATCGTCGCGGCCGCGCGCATTCGCTCCGCGCACATTTCCGGCGTAGGTTTCCTGCGCTATCTCTACAAAATGCCCGCCCTCTATGCGGCGCTCGCGGGACTTGCCGCGCAAACGACAGGCATCACATTTTCCGATACGCCGATTTGGCCGATTCTCGAACATTTCTCCGGCGCCTTCATCGTCCTCGTGACGGTCATCGTCGGCGCGAATCTTCGCCGCGCGACCGTCCGCCGCCCCTCGCGAAACGTCCTGGCTTCGACATTTTTGAAACTTCTCGTCGCGCCCGCCGTTTCCTGGCTCATCATCACCGGCTACGGAAACTTTTCCCCCGTCGCCTCGCAAATCTTTTTCATCGTTTCCTCCATTCCCGCCAGCTTCACCATCGTGATGTACGCGGCCGAATACGAAAATCATCCGGACTTCGCCGCCCAAATCACCATCACGAACACGATCGCCTCCCTCCTCACCATGACCGGCGCGATCTACCTGGCAAGAATTCTGTTTCCGGTGTAGTGCCACATCCGTGCCGGGGCTGACAGCTTACCGCTGACAGCTGACAGCCGACGCAAAAGCCGCGCGCCACTTTCCTCTTTCCACTTCCCTCTTCCCCACAAAGGATTTCACAATGGCCTTTCTCCACATCATCACCGACAACATCCTTCCCCTCCTCGCCTTTGTCGTCATCGGCTACCTCATGGATCGGAAATTTCATCTGGACATCGCGTCTCTTACGAAACTGACGTTCTACATCGTGCTGCCCTGTTTCATTTTTTACAGCATCTATTGCGCGAAACTCGACATCAATCTGCTGAACGTCTTCCTCTTCTGCTGCGTTCAGATGGGCATTTTGGCTGCCGTCGGCGTCGTCATCGGGAAAATCCGCGGCTGGGACAGCGGAAAAACGGAAGCATTCAAAAACGGCACCATGTTTTCCAATAACGGAAACATCGGTGTCGCCCTCATTGCGCTCATTTTCACAAACGCGCCGTTTCTCGTCGAAGGCTCGCCCGTCTATCTCGCGGAAGCCTCCGCCGCCGCGACGATGACACTCGTGCAAATGAATTTATTTTTGAATACCGTCGGCCTCTACCAAGCCGGCAAAGGGCGCCTCACGCCGTCCGATACACTTCGCGTCATTTTCCACATGCCCGTCATCTACACACTCCTCGCCGTTTTCACGATTAAGATTATCGGCTTCGACATGACGGCGACGCCGCTTTGGCCGATTTTCGAAAATTGCGCCGCCGCCCTCGTCGCGATCGTCATGATGACGCTCGGCATGCAAATTTACCGCAGCAAAATTTCCTTTTCCGACGGAGAAGCCTGGCTCGCCGTTTTCATCCGCCTCGTCGGAGGCCCCGCGCTCTCCTTCACGCTCCTCACACTCTGGAATACGTTCGGCAGTGGATTTTCCTCCGTTGTCTGCCAGACCGTCCTCATCATGAGCTCGGTGCCCTCGGCCGTCAATTCCGTCCTCTACGCCGTCGAATTCCAAAACAACGAAGATTTCGCGACGGCCATCGTCATGATGAGCACCTTTGCCAGCGCCGTCACCATGACGCTTGTCATCTTCGCCGCGAGAATCCTGTTTCCGATTTAAGAAAACGACTTAGTGCTCCTTTTATGCCGAGGCTGACAGCTTACAGCCGACAGCTTACGACTTTAAGAGGTGTCGCTTCGCGACAATTTTGTTCTAATCGGCGCTACGCGCCTTGCCGGCAAAGCCGGCGAGCGAGCATAGCGAGCGATTAAAATAATGCCGCGCAGCGCTCCGGTTAAAAGCCGTCTGCCGTCAGCATACACCAAAAAAGCTGTGAACCGAAATTTGTACCGACCCCCAAAAGTTAGACCTAAATTCTAACGATTGGAGGTCGGTATTTTTATGGCTAAATATAGTTTTGAATTCAAAAAAGAAGTGGTTTTGGAATATTTTGCCGTTAAAGAAGAATATAAAAATCTTGCACACAAATACGGAATTACCGGCGCAAGTAATATCCGAAAATGGGTTTCATACTACCAAAAATTGGGAGATGAAGACTTACTTCAATCTCGCCAAACTGAGGAGATTGCGATTAGATGCCGAAGCAAAATGAGAGAACGGAGCTCGTCATCCACAGTCTCCGAGGAGAATTCAGACTAAAAGACCTTCTCTCATATGCAGTGTTTCCCCAAGCAACATATATGTATTGGCAGAAACGACTCAACCGAGAAAACCCGGACAAAGAGCTTGAAGACACAATGCTCAAGATTCGGGAAGAACATAAAGCTTACGACTATTGAAGAATAATCGGATTATCCTTACCGGAGAGCGTTTCATTCGGATCGAGGATGGGCATATCACATAGTCTACTACAGTTACGAGGAGTTGAAAAAGGCAATCGAAAAATTCATCAAATATTACAACGAGAAACGAATCAAGGCAAAATTAGATTAGATGAGTCCGGTACAATACCGGCTCAAAGCTATGTCTAAATAAAAACAGCGAGGCAGCATTCGCCGCCTCGCTAACAAGTCTAACTTTCGATGGTCACATCGAAAAAGCCTTTTTTTGTTGCAGAAATTACAGATGAATATACTTTCTATACCGATTGACCAAGAAGGCACCGAGGACGACTTTCACCGCATCTCCCGGGAGGAACGGGAACATGCACATCGTCATCGCGGACACCGGGCCCGCGCCCGTCAGCACCATAAACCATGCGAGTCCGCACACATACACCACAAGGCATCCGGCCGCCATCGCCGCAATGAGCCATTTCATCGAATGCCCCTTGCGTTCGACGATGAAACCGACCGTCGCCGCCATCGCAATGTACCCGAGGATGAAACCGCCGCCCGGCCCCGCGATGACCGACACGCCCGCACGCGCCATCGCGAAAACGGGAAGCCCGGCCGCCCCGAGGATGACATAAATCAGAATCGAAAGCGCCCCGTAATGCGCCCCGAGCACCGCTCCCGCCATCATCACGGCCATTGTTCCGAGTGTAATCGGCACCGGCTGAATCGGAATCACCAATTGCGTGAATACGGCCGTCAAAGCCGCAAACAGCGCCGCCACCACATCTCTCCGAATCGAACGATTCAATCCCCGTCAGACTCCTTTCCAAAAACAATTCATTCACGGTAACCGAGCGTATTATACCCTTTGTTACCCGGATTGTCAATAGAAAAGTGACAATGAAAGGTTAACGCTGATGCGTTGATGCGCGAATGCGTTACAGGATGCCTTCGGCATATTCCTTTTTTATACCAGCTTGGAAAAGTCTGCCCAAGTGCGGAAGAGATTGAGCGCCCGGAGGAGCGTCGCGATGCGATTTTCGCGAATCGCCTCATCGTCCGCCATCACCATGACCGCATCGAGATACGCATTGATCGGTGCGATGAGCGTGCGCAGCGCCGGTACGGCCGCCGCGTAATCATACGCCCCATACGCCGCCGTGACACTTTCGCGCGCCGTTTCCACAGCCGCCCACAATTTCTTTTCTTCCTCTTCGACGAAAAGTGCGGGATTCACCTCCCCGGCTTCCTTTCCTTTCGTGATATTCGCAAGACGCGTCACCGCTTGGCGAAGCTCCGTATCCTCTTTAATGCCGCTTGCCATGAGCGCTTCCGCACGAAGGAAACGTGCGTAAACATCGGAAACGTATTCTACCGACACCGCATCGACGATATCATAGGGAATCCCCCGCGCTTCCATAATCGCGCGAATGCGCTGGCGGAAAAATTCTTCGATTTTCGCACCGGCTTCCACCTTGACCGCGACGTCGCCCGGCAGGAGCGAGAGCGCTTTTGCGATGCCGACGCGCACATCCCAATGGATTTTCCCGTCGACCAAAATATTCACCGCGCCGATTGTCTGACGGCGGAGCGCGAAAGGATCCTGCGAGCCCGTCGGAATGAGTCCGCGAAGGAACGTCGCCGCCAAATTATCGAATTTATCCGCCAGAGACAGCGCTCTCCCCGCTGCCGTCTGCGGAAGAATATCACCGGCGAAACGCGGCATGTATTGCTCGAAAATCGCCTGCGCGACATTCGGTTTCTCACCGTCCAAAAGCGCATATTCCTTGCCCATCTCGCCCTGGAGCTCCGTGAATTCCGTCACCATACCCGTCGCGAGATCCGATTTCGAAAGATACGCCGCACGCAGCGCATCCGCCTTCTCCTCATCCGTAAATTTGAAATCTTCGGAAAGTACGGAAACAATTTCTCCGAGGCGATCCGCCTTATCAGCCATGTTTCCCATACCTTCCTGATAATTGATTCTCTTCGCATCCTCGCGATGTTCTTCAAGCGATTTTCTGCGATCGTTATCGAAGAAGAATTTTGCATCGTCGAGGCGCGCACGCAGCACGCGTTCGTTTCCGATTTGCACATTTTCAATCGCATGCGAGCCGCCGTTTCTGACGGTCAGGAAATACGGCATCAGGCTCCCGTCTTCCTTCTGCACCGGATAATAGCGCTGATGATCGCGCATCGGCGTCACGACAGCCGGCACCGGGAGTTTCAAAAATTCCGTATCAATCCGCCCGTACAGCGCCGTCGGATATTCGACGATATAATTGATTTCTTCCAAAAGTTCCGCATTGTGGCGCACCATGCCGCCGAGCTCCTTCGCTTTTGCGGTAAGCCCTTCGCGAATCATTTCGCGACGTTCATCCGGATCCACGATGACATACGCTTTGCGCATCGTTTCCGCATACGCCGCCGGCGACGGAATTTCCACCTCGCCCGCAGAAAGCACGCGATGCCCGCGCGAAATGCGCCCGCTCTTCACATGCGCGATTTCCATCGGGACGATTTCCTCTCCGCAAAGCGCGACGAGCCAGCGAATCGGACGGATGAAACGGAATTCTTCGCTTCCCCAATGCATCGAACGCCCGAAAGAAAGACCCGAAATCATCGCCGAGAAAACTTCCGGGAGCACTTCAATCGCCGGTTTCCCGTGATTGACGATATCCGCCCACACATACTCGCCGTCACGGACGAGCGCATCGGCCGAAATTCCCTGTCCGCGCGCAAACCCCTGCGCCGCCTTCGTCGGATTACCGTCCGCATCGAAAGCCGCCGCAATCGACGGGCCGCGTTTCCGAATCGCTTCATCCGCCTGGCAATCCGCCGCACCGTACACCACGACAGAAAGACGCCGCGGCGTCCCATACACCTTCAAATCATCAAAAGAAAGACGCGCCGCCGAAAGATTTTCCCGCGCCAAATCCGCCAGCTGCGCCACAGCGCCCGGCATCACATTGGCCGGCATTTCCTCCGTACCGATTTCCAAAAGAAGATCCTGTTTCATTTCGTCGCCTCCTTCAACATGGGGAACCCGAGCTCCTCACGCTTTTCCAAATACGCCTTCGCGCAAAGACGCGCCAAACTCCGCACGCGCCCGATATACTCCGTCCGCTCCGCAAGCGAAATCGCCCCCGCCGCGTCCAGCAAATTGAACGTATGCGAGCATTTCAGCACATAATCGTACGCCGGCAGCACATACCCCAGCCCGATCACCCGCTTCGCTTCCTTCTCATACATATCGAAAAGCTTGAAAAGCATATCATGATCCGACAAATCATAACTGTAGCAAGACTGCTCATACTCATTCTGATGCCAAATATCGCCGTACGTCACGCCGTCCGCCCAGACCAAATCATACACATTATCCTTTTCCTGGATATACATCGCGATACGCTCCAGCCCATATGTGATTTCCACGGAAACCGGATGCTCCTCGATGCCGCCGACCTGTTGGAAATACGTGAACTGCGTGATTTCCATGCCGTCCAGCCACACTTCCCAGCCGATGCCCCAAGCACCCAGCGTCGGAGACTCCCAGTTATCTTCCACGAAACGAATATCATGCTCGGCCGGATCGATTCCAAGCTCCTTCAAACTTTCCAGATACATTTCCTGAATACCGTCCGGCGACGGTTTCATAATCACCTGAAACTGATGATGCTGATACAGCCGGTTCGGATTATCCCCGTAACGCCCGTCATCCGGCCGGCGCGACGGCTCCACATACGCCACATTCCACGGCTCCGGGCCCAACACGCGAAGAAAAGTCGAAGGATTCATCGTCCCCGCGCCCTTCTCCGTATCATACGCCTCGCCCAAGACACAGCCCTTCCCGGACCAAAACTTTTGCAGCGCCAATACAATCTCCTGAAAAGTCATACTTGCCTCCTTAAAATGATGAAATATTAGTTGTGAGCGGCTTTGTGCGACATTTGAGCTAATGGCAGGGAGATAGGAGCTTGGAGCTAAGAGCTTTAAGAGATGCGCTGCGCGCGCATTTTTTATAATCGCTCGCGATGCTCGCTCACCGCCTGCGGCGGCATAAAACAGATGTCACGTAGTGACACATGTCAAAAGCTCCTGCCTCCCGGCTCCTACCTCCTACCGATTTTTTTAGCTTCGCTAAAAAAATCGTCCCCACAACAACGTTGTAGGGACGAGATATACCCGCGGTTCCACCCTGCTTGATTTCCGTAAGGAAACCCGCTTTTCGCTATTCAATTCCACTCCGAAGCGCCTTCCGCACATCGCCCGGCTCCCACCGCCCCAAGCTCGCTGTATCGCACGTACTCCTCTTCATCCTCGTAGGTGAAAACATTGTATCACAAAAACGGGGAAGAGGGAAGAGAAAAGAAAAGCCCCCGAAAGGGCTTTCCTTAAAACATCTTATACACCTGCAGCCAGAACCTTCCGTCCTTATTGCCCGGCTCCGTGCGGTCATCGCGCGGGCGCATCTTCATCGCGTAATCCAGCGAAACGCTCCAGTCATTCCGTTTCTGATACCGGAGCCCGACGCCCCAGCCGTAGAGATGCTCGCATCTTTCGATACTCCGATCCCAGACAGCGCCGCCGTCCACATACACGGCCGCTTCCAGACCCGGCACGCCGATATTTCTGCGAATTTCGAAACTGCCGAGCCAGCCCGCGTCGCCGTAGCCGTCACCGGCCGCATACGCACGCACGCCGTTCATGCCGCCCAGGTAGAACTGCTCACTGCCGTCCAGCTGCTTATTCGCCATCTGCCCATGCCACTGCACGCGATAATTCCACGGCCCGTCATAATGCACATCGAAATAATCCGCCGTCAGCTTATGATACGTCCCGTCGATAGACGACCCGGTCGCCGCATTCATATGCCCCAGCCAATACATCAGGTTGTACGAAAGGAAATGATCCTTCTGATACTGACTCCCCGACACACCGACATGGAACACATTCGCCGTTCTTTCCCCGTAAGCAAACGGCCGATCCAAGAGACGATAATCCGTCGTAATCTTTCTGTGATCATACCCGTAGAGCAAAGTCACGCGATCACTCTTACTCCGATGGAGAGGCGTCGATCCGTAGAAACTGAAACCCTTCGACGTTCCGATATTTGTGAAAAAGTCAGTAGCAACATTACCCAGATTATGCGTTTCATACGACGTCCGGCTGTACCCGATACCCCAACGAGTCCCATCGTCCCCGATCGGAATATCGTACCGCACACCGTAATTATCCAAATCCTTACTCGAAATCATCCCCGTGAAGACGAAACGATCCGCCCCGCCCGAGAGATTATTCACTTCGAGATGGAGTCCCCCGCGCCAACGGCCGCTCCAATACCCGCCGCCGTTATCTGCAAAGGCATACGAATCCCACGTCGGGCGACGCTTCACCGAAATCTTGAGCGCCGTCGTTTCCGGCTTCGAACCCGGAGCCAGAGTACCCATCGCGACCACGCCCGGCATATCATTCAGCGCATTCAGCACACGCTCGATTTCCGAATCCTTGATCCGCGTCCCCGGTTTCAAATTCTTCACATACCGCGCAATCGTCCGATCCGCCACATCCGAAGAATTCTCCGTCACCTCGATCGTATCGTAATACGCCAGATACACACGGATTTCCAGGACACCGTCCTTCACCTCCTGCGGCGGAACCACCGCGGCCGGCACCGTATATCCCATACTCCGATAGCAACGCGTGATTTCATCCGCAATCTTCGACAAATCCGCGAACGCCACATTCTTCTTCGCATGCGAATCCAGAATCTTTTGGAGCTTCGCGGAAACGGGCGGCAAATCGTTTCCCGTCAGCCGAATCTCACGGAGATAGAAAGCCGGCGCCTCCTTCGTCCCCGTATTGCCCGCCTTTTGAGAAACTTGGCCCGCCACGGCACTCTTATCCAGCGTCTGCTCACCCGTGCGGCCGTACGTATTGACCGTCACATCCTCCTTCTCGAAAACGGGAATCGGATTCTGCGCAAACGCCGCGCCGCCGAACACCGTGCAAAGCACAGCCGCCGCAAGACAGATTTTCTTCATTTCATCAACCTCCATCAAAGTCTCATTCCTCCTGCAATGAAATGGAGCTGCGCCTTGCGTTCACGCGCATCCTCATTCCGATCCCACGGCGCATCCCGGAAGAAATACCGCGTCTGCTCCGTATCCTCGTCCGAAATCGGTCTTTCCAGCACCGTGGAAACACCCTTGCCCATCACGATTTCGTAATTCGAAAGAATCTTCGCCACCGCGTCATCGCCGGAGAGCTCCGCCGTCCAGTCATACGACCCGACACCGTTCGTGCCCTTGCCGTCGGCCGTCAAAGCGCCGTCCTTGATATGAGTGAGCGTCGCGTTCGAGAAATTGTCTCCGTTCTTTGCGTCCGACATACTCTCCACCTTATACGACGTATTGTTAACGAGATCCGTGCTGCCTTCATAACGCGCCACTTCCGAAAGCTCCACATTAAGCGTCGCTTTTTCGACAATGGACGTGCCCTGTGCCTTCGTATCGAAATCATAATTTCTCAAAATCGGATGCATGTGATCGGCGGAAACATGTGCCGTCCAGCTATACGTTCCGACATCCTTTGTGACTTTTCCTTCCGGATTTCCCGTCAAAGCCCCGTCGTCAATCGTAGCCGCATCAATTTCGGAAAGCGCCGCTTTGATAGCATCAAGAGTATCTCCGTTCGTTGCACCTTCCACATGGCTGATATCATATTTCGTATTATCTGTCAGCACATCCTTCGAGCCGTATTTCCGTTTCACATTGGAAAGCACAGCGGAAAGCGGCGCCGTCGTCACTTCGGAATTCCCGGCATTAATTGTCAGGGTATAGTTGTTATTGAGCTTAGCGCCATCGGTCGAAGTATCACCGGAAACGTTCGCCGTCCAGCTGTAATACCGCTGCGCGTCATCCTCATGATTGGCATCATTCGTGGTTTTACCGGATTCGGTGCTAAGCGCGCCGTCGGAAATCGAAGACATCGTGAGCAAATTCTTGAGATCGCTGAGATCATCACCGTTCGTATTATTCGTCGCGATACTCTTGATACCGTACGTCTTTCCGTCCGTCTGCGTCGCACTGCCGTACGTTCTCTGTACATCATTCAGCGTCACCGTCATCGAAGCCTTATTCACTTTGGAATTTGCACTATTCGTGAGAGAGCCGTCATCGCCGAGAATGTAATTCGTCAGCAGCCCCTTTCCGTCCGCACCCGTCTTTTCTGTTACGTTGCCCGACCAGGTGTAGTTTCCTGTATTATTCGTAAACGTACCCCTCGCACGACCGTCGACAGCGCCGTCCGCCGTCTCCGTAATCGTGACGGAATCCTTCACACTGTCAAGCGTATCGCCGTTCACGAGACCTTCGAAAGCGGTAGCGGAATATCCGCCACTCGTAATCGTATCATTCCCGTACGTTCTCTCGATATCCGAAAGCGTCACACCCGTCAGTTTTGCTTTGTTGACGATAGACGTACCCGTCGCACTCGACGCCGTGCTTGCGAGCGTGTAGTTATTCAGCGCAGCCGCCGCATCCGTATCGGCCGTAATCGTACCGGTCCAGTTATAGTTACCCGCATCGTTCGTCGTCGTATGACCGGTCGTCAGATTCGTGACGGCGCCATCGCTTGCGAGAGCCTCGGTTTGATTGACTTTCAGAGCCAGCAGGATCGCCGCTTTATTGGTTTCACTTTCATCGCCGTTCACAAGACCCGTGATGCCGGTGACTTTGTGTGCACCGCTCGTA
>CAVJQK010000014.1:12267-13465 GCA_963651795.1 Erysipelotrichaceae bacterium
GTTGCGTTACCGTACGTTCTCTTCACGGTATCGAGGACAGCATCCGAGAGAACCGCTTTATTTACGATAGAATTGCCGCCGGAGATTATGAGATTTGCATCGAGATCATAGTTCGTAAGAGTCGAGGAAACGGTGCCCGCCCAGTTGTAGGTGCCTGCGTCATTCGTGGTCTTGCCGCTGTCAATGCCGTCGACTGCCCCATCATGCGTCTTCGTAACGGAAACAGAATTCTTTACATCATCCCACGTATCGCCGTTCACAAGTGTCGAAAGCCCGGTGACGGCATATTCACCGGTCATCGTCGCGTTTCCGTACGTTCTCGAAACTTCGGAAAGCGTCACGCCGATAATCTTTGCTTTGTTGACTTTGGAAATACCGCCGGTCGCGGTTGTCGGTACGTTGTAATTTTTGAGAATACCTTCCGTCGTATTTCCGGTAATATCCGCCGACCATGTGTAATTGCCGCCGGCATTTTCCGTGACTCTGCCTTCGGTTGCACCCGTGAGCGCCGTATCGGTCTTCTTCGTCGCGGTCAGCGCTTCTTTGATAGCCGCATCCGTTTCGCCGTTCGTCGCACCGGAAACCGTGAAAGCATATTCGCCGCTGTTATTCGTAATCGTCGTCGAGCCGTACGTTCTCGTCACTTCGGAGAGCGCAATGGCAAGATTTTTCTTATTGACGATGGATTTGCCGATGACCTTCGTATCGGCCGCGAGTTTGTAGTTGGAATTGGATGCGATCGACGCATTGGCTTTCCAATCATACGTACCTGCGTCATTCGTCTTGTTATCGGTCTTACCATCCGTCGCGCCGTCGGATGTCACATCGCCCATCGTAATCTGGTCGAGGATCGTTTGCATACTATCGCCGTTCACGACTTCCGTATCCTTGAGCGAAAGTTTCGCATAATCCGGACTCTTCGACGACGCATCGCCGTACGTTCTCGTGACGGTGTTGCCGTTGATGGTCGTAATCGTCGCCTGCGTGATGGCAGAATTGTTTTCTGCGTCCGCTACCGTTACGTTGTAGTTATTGATGAGTCTGGTCGCTTCGGTGGAACCGTTCCCGGAAACCGTCGCAGACCACTTGTAATTCGTGCCGACATTATTCGTGACTTGCTGATCGGTGTCACCGCTCTTGATATGAAGCGCCGTATCGGAAATCGATTCTTGGTTGATCTGCAACAAACCTTTCAGCG
>CAVJQK010000015.1:0-7795 GCA_963651795.1 Erysipelotrichaceae bacterium
GTCATACATAACGACGAAGACATCACTATTCATACCGAAACCGGTAATGTCGTAATTCTGACTGAGCAAAAATACAAAAATCTTGCCGAAACAATCTATCTCTCTTCCGATTCACAAACAAAAAACGAAATCAAAGACGGACTTCTTGCCCATGAAAATGATTGCATTCCCTCAAATAACGTCTTATGGTAATCGCCGATAAGCGAAGCGATATCGGCCATAAAAAAATCGCCGGAAGGCGACACCTGTTTCCGCCGCGCGCAGCGCAAGCGAGCGCAGCGAGCGATTACAAAATGCCGCGCAGCGCTCCGCTTAAAGCCGTTACCCGTCAGCCGTCAGCCGTCAGCCGTCGGCGGGGATCGCAGCCGAGCGCGCGTCTCACAGTCTCACAGTCTCACAGTCTCACAGTCTCACGCACAAATGCAGCACAAAGGAAAAATCACTACATGAATCTTATTCTCTCCCGCCTCGCCCTCATTCTTCTTCTCATCGCGGCGTATCTTCGACATTTGCACGGCATCTCCGGCCCCGGGACGCCGATTTTTCGCATGCTCGGACTGTCGGCGCTCTTGGCGCCCGTTTCCTTTTATGTGTACATTCTCCTGCGCCGCAGCGCGAAATTTTTTCTGCCGCGCATGAATCCCGCGCATCGGGAAGCGCTCGTGCTGCTTGCGGCCGCCGTCATTCTCGTGCCCTCCATGTACATTTTCGGCCTGCCGCTCCTCTTCGTGCTCCACGTCGTCGTCCTCGCGCTCGCCGTTGAAATTTTGCGACTCCTTTTGAAACTTTGCGGCGCCTGCAGGCCCCGTTTCCAAAAACTTTACAAAAGCGGCGCCCTTCCCCTTTTCGGCACGCTCCTCATTTTCGCGTTCGGCTACGTCAATATGCACACCGTGCACCCGCGCTATGAAACCATTCACGGCGGCGCGGCGATTCCGGAGGCCGGATACACCGTCGTATTTCTCTCCGATTTGCATTTTGAAAATTCCATGACGCCCGAAGATCTTGCCGAATATGCGGCCGACATTTCCGAAATCAATCCGGACATCGTCATTTTGGGCGGCGACATTGTGGACGAACGCACGTCGAATGCCGGCATGCACGCGGCGTTTCAAATTTTGGGAAACATCGAAACGAAATCCGGCGTTTTCTACATTTACGGAAACCACGACCGCGCGCTCTACACCGCGGAACCCACGTTCACGGAACAAGAACTTTCGGAAACAATCCGCGCCGCCGACATCAAAATACTTTCCGATGAATCGGTACAAATCGCGCCCGGTCTCACACTCACCGGCCGCGAAGATCGCTCAACGCCGATGCGGACGGGCATCCCGCGCGCGTCGCACAAAGAACTTTCCGGCTCGCTTCCCGAAGGCGCGTTTCACATTCTCGCCGATCATCAGCCGCGCGAATTTTCCGACGCGGCGGACGCCGGTTTCGACCTCATGCTCTCCGGCCACACCCATCACGGCCAAATCTGGCCCCTCGGCACCGTCGTCGGCGCCCTCGACAAAGGCACTTTTATTTACGGGCATAAAAAAGAAGGAAACCTCGATATTCTGGTTTCCTCCGGAATCGCCGGTTGGGGATATCCCATCCGCACACAGGGACAATGTGAGTATGAAATTATAAAAATCATAAAATAAAGGCATGTGGCATGAGGCATGGGGCATGCGCTTTAGCGGTGCGCTGCGCGGCATTTTTTTGTAATCGGCGCTTCGCGCCTCGCCGCTCATCACTCATCACTGTTTTATTCGTATACCTCCCGACGATGACCGACGGAGAGGGCGAGGATGACCAGTTTCCCGTCGTCGATATAGCAAAGCAGGCGATAATCGCCGATGCGATAGCGCCACGTGCCTTTGCGATTCGCCGTGAGCGCCTTCCCGAAGCGACGCGGATTTTCTTCATCCGACAAATGTTTTTCAATCCAGCCTTTAATCATGCGCTGCGTGTATCGATCCAATTTACGAAACTCCCGATCGAAACGCGCCGTCGTCTCGATGCGGTAACTCATAAATCCGTTTCCTTCCAAAGCTCGGCGATCGGCCGGCTTTTTTTGCCGCTTTTCACATATTCGTCATACGCTTCGTCCGCCACACTCAAATCATATTCGTCCTCGATTTTTTCGAAAAGCGCGCGTTTAAATGCTTCCCCAACGGACACCGCATGAATTTTTGCATAACTCTCCGCCAAAGCCCGCTCATCTGCGGACAACCGAATCGAAAAGCTCATCGCCATCCCTCCCGCAATAAAAAATTTCCTTTTTCGTAATACATTGTACTATAAAAAAGGAAACGAAGTCAATGAAATGCGTTGATGCTACACACTTCTCTTTCCCAAAATCGGGTGCGTCGCGGGGCGGAGGCTTCTGTGCTCTATGATGGAAAGCGCTTCGGCGAGTGTCACATCGCGGCGGCCTTCCGCGCTTTCGTAGACCGCGAGCGGATTAGCCGCGTCGAGCTCACTTCCCGGAAAATAAACGTATTCTCCTGTATCCGCGTCGCCGTAAATGAATCCCGAGAGCAGGCGCCCTTCTGCCAATTTGCAATTCATGATTCGTATCCTCACAAAGTAAAAGCGGTTTGAAATCCAAATAATCCGCGCTGGTCAAATCAAGTTTCACACCGAATATCGACTCCGGTATGTCGTGAAAATTCTGCCGTCCGTGAATATGTCCGTACACGCAGCGGGAAACGCCCGCATCGCGTAAAATTTCGAGCATATGCATCGGGCGGCGTTTTTCGTCGAAGGGCGGATAATGCAGGACGGCGATGATATGTTTCGCGCCGGCTTCTTTCGCCGCCTTTATCCCCGCCGCCATGCGCCCTTCTTCGCGCGTTAAAATTTTTCTGTCATTTTCCGAGAAATTCCGTGACGTTTCCGGAATCCAGCCCCGCGTCCCCACAAGCGCGATGTTTCCGACCATTAAGAAATTATTATTGAGAAACTCGAACGCGCCGTGCGTTTCCCGCGTCATTTTCGTCACGGTATCCCACCAATAATCGTGGTTGCCGCGGACGACGATTTTCCGCCCGGGAAGCCGCGCGATAGCGTCCAAATCACACATCGCTTCCGCGAGGTCGTTTCCCCAGGATAAATCGCCCGCCAGGATACAGACGTCATCCGCCGTAATCGTTTCCTCCCACGCACGGAAAATTTTCTCTCTGTGATTCCGCCAATTTTCACCGAAAATTTCCATCGGCTTCGTCGGCGGATCTCCGGATAAATGAAAATCACTGAATGCGAAAAGTTTCATATTAATCCCCAAAATACGGCGCCCGGCGCAGGCGCGCCATCATGCCCGCGCGGCTGACGTCGTCCATCACGCTCTTAATCCGATACCCGACGTACAGCGGGCTCGCACTGTGGCGCGGAAAGAGTTTCGCCGCGATTTTTCCCTGAAATCGATAAAAGAAAATATTGTAACTCGTGCAGCGAATCGGAAAATCGGTGAGAACGAATTTCGCGAGCGTTTGCAGAAAATCGGCCATCGCCGTCACGTCGCCGTCCGGTTTCAGAAGCACGTTGAATTCCGTCATGGTGGACATCGGCGCGTCCGAAAGAGTGAGCGCCGCATCCCCCGTTTCGTAAATGAGGGGCCCGCCGAAATCCGCCGGCGTCAAATCCTCGGTGTAATCGTACCGATAGAGCCCCATGATTTGCGAATGCGGATGGCGCTGCGAGCCGCCCGACATGGTGCCGTAATTGCGGAAATAGAGCACCGAGCGAAATTCGGGGCGGCGCATCGTTTCCAACCACTTTTCCATGCCGAAGGAAATCACTTCGCGCGCTTTTTCCCGCGTGTACGTCGAAAGATCCGCATCGTGCTCCGCCGTTTCCACAAGGACCGTCGGCCATGTGTCGTGGAAAACGGGATATTTATTCATGAGCCAAATCATATCTCCGCGCGTTTCCAAAATGTTGACGAGCTTGTCGCGCGCGCAAAAGGGGCAGGGATCTCCCGCCGCGCTGTGCGGTTTGTCCCGACCGACCGTCGTATCAAATGTGATTTTATGCTCCACGATTTACTCTCCTTCAAACCACACCGTCACGTCCGAGCCCGTCTTGACGGTCGTTCCCGCCGGCGGATCCTGGCGAACGGCCGTGCCGCTTCCTTCCGGTCGGAAACCGAGGCCCGCTTTCGCCAGCCATTCGGACACATCGCGAATCGAGAATCCGGTGAAATCCGGAATGAGTGCGTACGACTCCCCGTCGGCGGTCGGCGCATTTTCTATTTCCGTTTCCGATTCTTTTTTATCTTGCAATGCCTGCAGCACGTCGCCGGCTTCCAATTCCTCCGACCCGGCCGCTACGCCGAGATAGCGCATCGTTTTCCCCATAATTTCCGAGAAAACGGGCGCCGCAATGACACCGCCGTAATAGAGGCCGTTCGGATTATCGATGACGACGAGGCAGATAACGCGCGGATCTTCCGTCGGGCCGAACCCGCAGAAAGACGCCACATATTGCCCTTCCAGGTACCCGCCGTTTTCCGTATCGATTTTCTGCGCCGTACCCGTTTTGCCGCCCATGTGATAGCCGAGGACACGCGCGTTCCCGCCGCCGCCTTCGGACACTTCTTTTTCCATCATGTCGCGCAGCGTATCCGCCACATTTTTCGGTACGGGATTTCCGGAAACTTCGGACTTCGTTTCCTTAAAAATCGAGCCGTCTTCATTGACGATTTTCGCGATGATATGCGGTTTCATCATTTGCCCGCCGTTTGCGAGCGCGCTGTACGCCTGCACCATTTGGAGCGGCGTCACCGCAATCGCCTGCCCGATGGACATCGTCGCCACATCGATATCCCGCATTTCTTTCGGATTGAAAAGAATACCCGCGGCCTCGCCCGGCAGCTCGATCCCCGTTTCCGAACCGAAACCGAATTTCTTCGCGTACTCCGTCAAAATGTCGCCGCCCGTCAGCAGCCCGACATGCGCAAAACCCGTATTAACCGAATATTTCAGAATATCAATCATTCGCACGTCGCCGTACGATTCATTATCCCAGTTTTTAATCGCGTGCCCGGACGCCCAGACTTCACCCGGATCGTGCCAGACCTGCTCCGTCGTATACGTCCCCGCCGCGAGCGCCGTCGCCGCCGTAATCGGCTTGAACGTCGACCCCGGTTCGTACACATCGACCACCGCGCGGTTTTTAAATTCATTTTCCGACGCCGCATAGAAACGATTCGGATCGTAGGTCGGGCGATTGGCCAAAGCGAGAATATCCCCCGTCTTCGCGTCCATCATGATAACCATCGCGCCCGCCGCGCCCGTCCGCGCCATTGCGTGATCCAGCGCCGTTTCCGCAAAATATTGCAGCGTCGAATCAATCGTGAGATACACCGAACGGCCCATTTTGCCCGAGACCGGCGCCGCCGTCGATTTCAGAATCGGATTTCCGCGCGCATCGGACAAAAGGCGCATCAAATCCACGCGTCCGCGAATCTCCGTTTCCAAAGATTTCTCCAACCCGTCCAATCCGTCGCCGTCAATTCCGACAAAACCGAGCACATTCGCCAAAAGTTCGTGATTCGGATAGCAACGCTTACTTTCTTCGATGAAACCGAAACCTTTCAGCTTCTTTTCCGCAATCGCCGCGCGCGCCGCTTCCGCGTCATCCGCTTCCATCGTACGCGAAAGCCACACGAATCGCGTTTCCTCCGAAAGACGCTCCGTCAAATCTTTTTCGCTCATGTGCAAAATCGGCGCCAAAACGGCCGCCGCATCCGCCGGCGCGACATTCAACATCCCCGGATCCGCATACAGCGATTTCGCCACCACCGAAAAAGCGAGCGCCTTCCCGTTTCTGTCGTAAATCGTGCCGCGCGGCGAAAAAAGTTTCACCGTCTCCGTCGTCTGCCCCATCGCCATCGCCAAAAAACGATCGTGACACACCACCTGCACATACACGAGCCGCACGATGAGCGCAATCGCAATCGCCGTAAAAACGGCCAAAATGCGAAGTCCCCGCCGCCGCATAAAGCCGAGCGTCACCCGTTTCCTCATCCGTGCCGCCTCCCATACCGCGCCGCCGCCTGCGCCAATGCATCCGGGTCATTCGAAAGACCGCCCGATTGCACGCGCGAAAGCAAATTCGAAAGCCCCTCCGGAATCATCCCCGAAAGCGCCTCCATCGTCCGAGAATCATAATGCAAATCCTTTGCGGAAACGGGCATTTCCCGCGCCACATCCGCCATACACACGCCGAAAGCTACATGCCCCTCCGTCGCCGAATACGGCTGCCCGCACCCGATAATATCCGCGCACGAAAGCGCCGTCATGTGCTCTATCGCCGCTACCAGCTCCGCCTGCGAGCGGAAGACGCGATCCCGCGCCAAATGCCGCACCCAGCGATGCACATCCGCCTTATCGTGATTCGCAAAATAATGAAACTTCATGTGATCCTTCACCAACCAAGAAACCAAATGTATTGTTTCTTTCGGAAAACGAAGCCGCGTCAAAATTTCCTCCGCCATCTTCGCCCCCACATGATCGTGCCCGTGATCCGTGATGCGCGCGCCCTCCACACGGCGCACCCCCGGCATCCCCTTCCCCACATCGTGGAAAAGAGCCGCCAACCGATCGATTTCCGTCCGCGGAGACGCCTCGACCACCGCCAAGGTGTGATACCACGCATCATATTTATGAAACTCACGCATTTGCGGCAAATTCACTAAATGCGAAAGCTCCGGCAAAATCGCGACCGGGACATCACGCCCGTGCTCACGCACACGACAAGACAAATTTCCGAGCCCCGACCGTACCAAAAGATCCAGCCCGCGCCCCGCATGAGGCGCCGTCAGCGTTTTTAAAAATTCAGATTTCACGCGCTCGAGCGAAAGACCCGAAACGCGCGGAAATGCCGCTTCCATTCCGGAAACGAGCGACCCGTCCGCGATGAAATCCAATTGCGCCGCAAAACGGCACGCGCGGAAAAGACGCAACGCATCCTCCGAAAAACGCTCCGCCGCATCCCCCACCGTCCGAAGACGCTTCCGTTTCAAATCCGAAATGCCCCCGAAAAGATCCGTCACGGTACCTTCCGCATCCGCCGCCATCGCATTCACCGTAAAATCGCGGCGAGACAAATCCTCCGCCAAAGTGTCCGCAAAGGAAACGGCCTCCGGCCGATGCGCATCCGCGCCGTAAAATTCGCGCCGATACGTCGTAATTTCATAATTATTTCCGGAAACGGCCGCAATCACCGTCCCGAAACGCCGACCCCCGGCATCCACGGCGCGAATCCCCGCGCGAGACAGCACGGCGACCGTTTCCTCCGGCCGCGCCGACGTCGTGATATCCCAATCATGCGGGGTGAGACCCATCAAAAGATCCCGCACACACCCGCCGACCGTAAACGCTTCATACCCCGCCTCCGAAAGCAAAGAAAGCAAAGCCCGCGCCCCCTCGTCATACAAGGAAACATCCAACCCCGCCCTCTTCCGGAAACCAAACATAAGACCGCTCCCATTCCGAACCGAATCACCCTAAATCACCTTTTCATATAATCATAATATATTTTCAAAAAAAAGTCACGAAAAACACCCCGATCCGATTCCCTCCGGCATCAAAAATCCGCTTTGGAAACTTCCTTATTTCATTTTCGAGCCCGAAAGTGAAATATAAACTTTCTTTAACGCCTCTTATTTCAACTTCGCTAACGAATGGAGAAAAATGAGCAAACAAAAAACGCCGCAAGGCGCTTTTTGTTACGTTAGACAAATTCCCATATATCTGCTATCATAAAATCAAGGGCCTGTAGACGATGAGCTGCCCAATACCGC
>CAVJQK010000015.1:7805-13313 GCA_963651795.1 Erysipelotrichaceae bacterium
ATACCGCTCCCCGAAAGGGGGGATAGTATGGAATATATCATAACTTTTATGATCGTTCTCTTGGCTATCATCATAGCTATAAAATACTAATCATAGGAAAAAGCCGCCCGGTCTTGCAAACATGGCGGCTTTCTCCTTTTAAATCATCAATTTAACGGGAGCCGGCACTGTCGTGGCAGACCCCTTTTCTATTGCTATTATAACACACCAAAACAACAATGCAACTCCGTGCTACTTTCCTCTTCCCTCTTCACTCTTCCCCATTCGTCATTCGTCATTCGTCATTCGTCATTCGTCATTCCGAATTTTATTTCTGTCCGTCATCTTCAAAGGGGACTACGTGTTTGACGGCGTCTTTGGGAATGATGACGGCTTGGGCGTTGTCGAGGTCGATGAGGATGTATTCGTCGTTTCCCATGCCGATTTCTTTCATGTAGGAGAGCTGGCGGAGACCTTTTCTGCTTTCCATGCGTTTGATCATGTCGTGGCCGTCACCTTCGTGAAGCGCGTAAATGAGATCAACGGACGCTTGATCGACGGCAAGGATATCCGTCGAGGCGAGAATCCCGATGTTCGGCGTGGTGACGGGCGCGGCGGCGAGGCCTTCGCAGTCGCAGGAAACGGACATATTGCGCAGCGTATTCACATACGTGATGTGCGGCGCAAAATGATCGACGGTGGCTTTGGCCGATTCCGTCATGCGTTCCATGAATTCTTCTTTGGTGACGCCCCATTGGCTGTCGGTGTTTCCTTTATGAATCCATTCTTTGCCGACTTTGCCGTCCGCGCAGCCGATGCCGATATTTTTATTCGAGCCGCCGAATCCTCCCATCGTGTGGCCTTTGAAATGCGTGAGGACGACGAGGGAATCGAAATCCAAAAGTCCTTTGCCGACGGACATTTCTTTAAAGTATTTGCCTCCGGAAACGGGGAGGAGCGCTGCGCCTTCCGCGTCGATAATTTCGACGGGAGCGACTTCCGTCCAGCCGTTCACGCGGATGGCTTCGAGATGTTTTTCGGTGCTGTCGCGATCGCCGGCGTAGTACGTATTCGTCTCGATAATGACGGCGCCGGGGATATCTTTTTCAATCAAATTTTTCACCCAGGAGCGCGGCAAAATGTTCGGCCCGTTTTTCTCACCGGTATGGAGCTTGACGGCGACGCGGCCGGTGATGTTTCCATTCACTTTTTCGTAAGCTTTTTTGAGGCCTTCTGCGGAGAGATCGCGGGTAAAATACACGACGGCGGGTTTGATTTCTGCATTCGGCATGTCCATTTTGTTTTCTCCTTTTTATAAATGATAGGGTTCGTGCCTCATAATTTTCATGGCGCGGTAAATTTGCTCGATGAGGATGAGCCGCGTCATTTGGTGCGTGAATGTCATGGGAGACAGTTTCAGCCGAAAATCGGCGGCACGGCGGAGAGATTCTCCGTTTCCGTAAGGGCCTCCGATGAGAAATGTGAAACTGTTTTTGCCGGTGAGCATTTCTTTTTGAAACAGCTCGGCGAGGGCCTCACTGGAAATTTCGCGCCCGGTGAGATCGAGGAGCACGGTATAATCGGCGCGTCCGGCGGCGCGGAGAAGTTTCTCGGCTTCCGTTTCCAATATTTTTTCTTTCACGACGGGCGGCGGATTTTCGGGCATTTTTTCTTCGGAAATTTCTATCGTTTCCACACGTGCGACGGGTGTGAGACGCGTCGTGTATTCGGCGATGCCGTCTCTCATCCATTTTTCTTTGATTTTTCCGATGCCGGCGATGGTGATTTTCATTCGTCGTCCGCCTTGGCCGCGGCCAGCATGATATCTATCGTATGTTCTTTCCCATCATGTGTGTACGTGAGGGAAACGGTTTCTCCGGGGCGATGGGCGTCCAAAATTTCGCGGAGCTCGCGCATGGTGGAGAAGGATTTTCCCGCAAGCGACGTGATGAAGTCGCCCGGGCGAATGTCGGTGAGGGAAATCGGAGAGTTTCCGGAAATGCGCATGACCATGACGCCTTTGGCATTTTCGGGCCAATTGTAGCCGTAGCGTTCGGCGATATCTTTGTCGGCGCCGTAGAAACCGAGGTAAGCGCGAGTGACTTTTCCATCGCTGATGAGGGATTCGATGATGCTGCGCGCCTGATTAATCGGAATGGCAAATCCCATGCCTTCGACGCCGGTCTTGGCGATTTTGGCGCTGTTGATACCGACGACGAGGCCGTCCGCGGTGACGAGAGCTCCGCCGGAGTTTCCGGGATTGATGGCGGCGTCCGTCTGAATGAGGCGGAAACGTTGATCCATATCATCGAGGGTACGGTTCAGCGCGGAAATGACGCCGACGGTGACGCTGCCTTGGAATTCGAGGCCGAGCGGATTTCCGATGGCAATCGCCGTCTCTCCGACTTGCAGTTTATCCGAATCGCCGAAAGAGGCGACGGGAAGATTTTCGTTTCCTTCGATTTTCACGACGGCAAGGTCCGTGGACGTGTCTTTCCCGACGACGGTGCCTTCGACGGTTTTTCCGTCGGTGAGGGACACATTCACTTTTTTCGCGTCGCCGACGACGTGCGCATTGGTGACGAGGTATCCTTTTTTATCGAAGAGAACGCCGGAGCCGACGCTGGTGCCGACTTCGACGCGGCGATTGAAAAGGTCGCGGTCGTAGACTTTTGTGGTGATGCCGACGACGGAAGGCCCGACTTCGCGCACGGCTTGCACGATGGCGGTATTTCGCACGGCGGGCAAATCGAAATTTTTTCCTTCGGCGGCTTCGGGAAGTTTATACGTCTCGCCGACGGAAGGTTTCCCGAAAGAAAAATCTCGGAAATAATAACCGCCCAAGCCTCCGCCCACAATGAGCAGGACGGCGGCCGCGGCGAGAATTTTTTTTGTGCGCGCGCTGCCGGTATGGCGCGGCGCGGTATTTTCTTTTTCGGCCATCTGCCGATCCAAATCTTCGCGGTCCATAGTTTCCTCCTTTGGAAACCGAATTTAGGAAACCGATTTTGCAATCATTCGTGATATTTCATTATAGCACAAATCGTTGATGCGTTGATGCGCGGATGCGTTGATGCGTACAAGGTGTCGCCTTCGGCGACGAATTTTTTTATAAAAGTTTCCTTGCAAAAGAAAAGAAAAGAACTTATAATGACAATAGAAAAAGGGCTCATGCCGAAAGGCATCGGCTCCCTAGTGATTTAAGCTAAGGAAAAATCCGCCGATCAGCGAAACCGGGCGGATTTTTCCTTTTTGATCACAACTTCGAGGCTATCAGAATAGCGAGGAGTATTGCCATGAAAAGTACTGTTTCCATGATACCACCTCCCTTACTTTGAACTAAGGGAGCCGGTATCGCCCGCAGTCAGCATGAGTCCTGCTCTTATATTACCAAAAAATATGAAAAAATATCAATCGAAAAGCCGCTCGGTGCTGAGCGGCTTTTGTCGTCTCTATTTATTTTGCGTAATCTATGGCGCGGGTCTCGCGGATGACCACCACTTTGACCTGACCCGGATATTGCAACTCGTCTTCGATGCGTTTTGCGATATCGTGAGAGAGAAGCGTCGACTTGTCTTCGTCCACTTTTTCCGGCTTCACGATGACGCGGAGTTCGCGGCCCGCCTGGATGGCGTAACAATTCGCCACACCCGGGAAAGATTTCGCGATATCTTCCAATTTCGTAAGACGCTTGATGTAATTTTCGAGCGTTTCACGCCGCGCACCCGGACGCGCCGCCGAGATGGCATCCGCCGCGGCGACCAGCACCGCCTCGATCGACTTCGGCTCGCAATCGCCGTGATGCGACGCAATCGCATTGATAACCTCCGGGCTTTCGCGATACTTCGTCGCGACCTCCACGCCCAGCTCCACATGCGTGCCTTCCTGCTCGCGATCCAGCGCTTTGCCGATATCGTGCAAGAGCCCCGCCCGTTTCGCCAGCTCCGTATTCGCTCCGATTTCCGCGGCCAGAACCCCGGCGAAATAGGAAACATCGATGGAATGCTGCAACACATTCTGCCCGTAACTCGTGCGATATTTCAGACGTCCCAAAATTTTCACAAGCTCCGGATGCACACCGCGCACGCCGCAGGTGAAAACCGCCTGCTCGCCCGCCTCGCGAATCGCACGCTCCACTTCCTTCGTCGTCTTAGCGACCACCTCTTCGATGCGAGCCGGATGAATACGCCCGTCCCGTACCAGACTCTCCAGCGAAAGACGCGCAATTTCGCGCCGCACCGGATTGAAAGACGAAAGAATAACAGCCTCCGGCGTATCGTCGATAATCAAATCGACCCCCGTCAGCGTCTCAATAGCGCGAATATTGCGCCCCTCACGACCGATAATGCGGCCCTTCATTTCCTCATTCGGCAGCGATACCACGGAAACCGTCGTCTCCGACACCGCATCCGACGCGTTTCTTTGAATCGCACCGACCAAAATTTCCCGCGCCAGCTTATCCGAATTCTCCTTGATTTCCGCTTCATTCGCGCGGATGCGCACCGCTTTTTCGTGTACCAGCTCCTCGTCCACACGCGAAAGAAGCAAACTCTTCGCATCCTCATGTGAAAGCATCGCGATCTCTTCCAGTTTCTTCGCCTGCTCCTCATACAGAGCATCCGCCTTCTCCTGCTTCGACTTCAACTTCTGATCGCGATTCGTGAGCTCCTTCTCCTTCTGCTCGATTGCATCCGCCCGGCGCTCCAGATGCTCCTCCTTCTGCACCAGCCGCTGCTCATAACGCCCGAGCTCATCGCGGCGCTCCTTATTCTCCTGCTCGACCTCATCGCGCAATTTATGAATTTCGTCGCGCGTCTGCACCATCGCCTCTTTCTTGAGACTTTCGGCCTCCTTGCGCGCGCCGTCCACGATTTTTTCGGCATCCGCGGCAATCTGCTTTGCTTTTTCCTCAGCCGTCCCGATCTTCGCCTCGGCAATATGTTTGCGGAGCACATACCCGACCCCGCAGCCCGCACAAGCCGCCACGACGAAAATGAAAATGCTGAAAAGCATCGCCTCGTCCAGATTCAATTTCCACACCTCTCTTTCCTTCGGAAACGGGGAAACACCCCCATCCGTCCTATTTCTATTTATATCCGTCAAATAGAAAGAAACACATAAAAAAAGCTCGCATTCACCGAGCGGAAACGAGCGGAAACAGGGCCACACTGCCCCGGAACATAGCACATATTTATACTTTGATTTTATGAGAAATCTATATAAATCCCGGCCGCGCCGGATTCCATTCGATGAATTCCTATATATTTTAAAACTTTTTATGCGGGGTTGTCAAGGAATGAAACGGGCATGAGGGATGAGGCATGAGGCATGAGGTATGCGCTGCAGGATGCGCTTCGCGCATATTCCTGTTGTAAAAGTGCATAGTGCATAGTGCATAGTGCAAAGGCGCGCTCGGCTTTGTCCCCTGCTGACGGCTGACGGGTAACGGCTGACGGCTTTAATAGGTGTGCGCTCCGCGCACGGATTTTTATACGGCACCGATATCGCTTCGCTTATCGGTGAGAGGAA
>CAVJQK010000016.1:0-13088 GCA_963651795.1 Erysipelotrichaceae bacterium
CCCTCAGTCACTCGCTTCGCTCGTGCCAGCTCCCCTTTCAGGGGAGCCAAGACGCTTTTAGCCGAAGGCGCATATAAAATTTTATCTTGACAGGTGTCCGATAGCGTGTTATAGTCTTCCCATAAACGCAGTGACGAAAAGAGTAGATGCGCCGAGGACGGTGAAGAGAGTCCGGATGGTGAGAGCGGATACGGGTAGGGCATCGAAGTGCATTTCCGAGCGGATTTTTCCGAAAGATTTTTTGAGATTTTTCCGATGTATCGAGATTTCGATTAGTCGGAGTTTCCAAATTTTGAGTAGGGTGTACGGGGGCGCCCGTTATCGCGCGGGGCTGTTCATGTGGGTTTCCGAAGACAGCTATTGAGGCTTTCATGGTGACATGGGAGTGAAATTGGGTGAGAATCACGGTCTTCCGTCCCTTTGCGGGGCGGAAGTTTTTTTTATTTTTACGGAGGTGGCGCGATGGCAATGATTTCGCTTTCGGGGCTTCGAAAATCGTTCGGGTCCAAAGAGGTGCTGCATCATGTGTCGTTTACGGCGGAGAAGGGCGATGTGGTGGCGGTGCTGGGGCCTTCCGGGACGGGGAAGACTACGATGCTCCGATGTTTGAATTATTTGGAGGTGCCTGACGCCGGGACGCTTTCCATCGGTGATGTTTCCGTGGATTTTTCGAAGATTTCCAAGGAGGAAATTTTGAAACTGCGGCGCCAATCGACGATGGTTTTCCAATCTTTCAATCTTTTCCGCAATCATACGGTTCTGGAAAATGTGATGGACGGGCTGATTTACGGGAAGGGGATGGCACCGAAGGAGGCCGAAGAAATCGCGATGGAGGAGCTGGCACGTGTGCACATGGCGGATTCGGCGCATTTGTATCCTTCGTCTCTTTCGGGCGGGATGCAGCAGCGTGTGGGTATTGCAAGGGCGCTGGCGCCGCGGCCGGAGGTGATTTTATTCGATGAGCCGACGTCGGCGCTGGATCCGGAGCTGGTCGGCGAGGTGCTGGATACGATCAAAGATGTGGCGTCGCTTGGGATCACGATGATTATTGTGACGCATGAGATGCATTTTGCGAAGGAAATTTCCACAAAGGTGTTGTTTATGTCCGACGGTCTCATTGTGGAAGATGGGACGCCGGAGGAAATATTTACAAATCCGAAAGAGGAAAAGACAAGAGCATTTTTGAAGCGCATGATTGCGCGGGAAGAGGAGGCTTAATCATGAAAAAGAGTATGAAAATTGTAACGGCAGTGGCAGTAGGTGCAATCGCGGCGGGCATTTTCGCGGGTTGCGGGGAGGAGAAGAAACCGGCAGCGGCAGCGGACGGAAAAGTCGCGGTAAAGACGCTTGTTTCCTCTACGGAGCCGCCGCTTGCTTGGGCGGATGAAAAGGGCGAGATGCACGGGTACGAATATGATGTGCTGAAGGAAGTGAGCGCGCGCCTTAAAAATTACACGCTTGCGATTGAAGCGGTGCCGCCGGAAACGCAGGATATCATGATGGAATCGGGCGAGGCGAAGGTCGCTGTCGGCGGGTATTTCCGCAATGCGCAGCGTGAGCAGAATTTCAATGTACCGAAGAATCCGATCGGGGCGAGCTCGCTCATGGTGTATGTGAAGGCGGGCACGGAGAAGCAGTATAAGAATCTGGAGGAAGCGGTGAAGGCGAATTTGCGTGTGGTGCCTTTCACGTCGAACGGCGGCGCTTTCCGCATCATCACGGATTGGAATCAGAAGCACGGGAATATCATGAAGGAAATCGAGGTGCAGACGGGGATGAGTCAGTCGGAACGTCTGCGTGCGATCAAGGCGGGCCAGTACGATATCCTGGTGGTGCCGAATAATCTCGGTATCGAAGATTTGGCGAAGAAGGAAGGTCTCGAGGTCGCGACGCTGGCGGAGCCGGTGCAGGTGAATGAAACGGTGGTCCTGGTCAATAAGAAGGAAACGAAGCTCGCGGATGAAATCAATGCGGCGCTCGGAGAAATGAGAAAGGACGGGACGCTGGCGAAGATTTCGGAGAAGTGGTATGGGAGTGACTTAATGAAATTGTTGGATAAGTAAGGAGCGCTCGTCTTGGTGCGATATTTGTGATGTAGCTAGGAGGTAGGAGCTGGGAGCTGGGAGCTTTAAACGGTGCGCTGCGCGGCATTATGTTGTAATCGGCGCCTTTGGCGCCTCGCCGCCGAAGGCGGCATAAGACAGGAATCGTCGCGTAGCGACACCTCAAACTCATCACTCATTACCCATCACCCATCACCCATCACTGTGTTGGGTTGAACATGCTTATTTCTCATTTTCGATGACTTGGGGATCCTGAAACGAGTTCAGGATGACGGCGAAAAAAGGAGGGAAGATTTTGCTTTCGTTTGATTTTGGGTATTTTCTGAATGTGTTGCCGAAGGTGGCGGAGGCGCTTCCTTTTACGGCTTTTGTGATTGTGGCGTCGTCTGTGCTTTCGATTTTGGCGGGGGCGCTGGTTTCCGTAGTCCGCATCAATCGGACGCCTATCTTGTACGGCATCGCGGAGGCTTGGCTTTCTTTTGTGCGGAGTATGCCTTTCGTGTTACTTTTGTTTTTGATGTATTTCACGGTGCCGGCGTTTTTGCGGGCGGCGGGGGCGGATGTTTCCGATATTCCGAAGGTCGCGTATGTCATTTTGGCGGTCGTTTTCGGATTTGCGCCGATAATCGCCGAGGTGATTCGGCCGGTGTATTTCGCAATCGATCGCGGGCAGCATGAGGCGGCGCTTGTCTTCGGTTTCACGCCGTGGCAGCGCGTTTCCAAAATCATCATTCCGCAAATGGTGCCGATGCTGCTGCCGCCGATGGTGAATCAGGTGATTGAAATCGTGAAGGATACGTCGCTCATGTACATGCTGGGGCTCATGGATATGATGGGCCGCGCGAATATGATGATTCACGTGAATCTGGGCCGCGGGAAATTGGAAAATTATATCGCGGTCGCGATTTTGTACTGGGCGGTCATCGCGGCGCTGGAAGCGGTGATGCAGTATCTGAATAAGAGAAATTCCAAAGGATTTACGGAGGGCGAGGTATGACGTTTGACAGTGCGGCAATGGTCGACGCGTTTTTCTATATCATGCGCGCCGTGCCGAGGACGCTTCTCATGGCGGCTTTCGTGCTATCCGTCGGGATTGTGATCGGAGCTTTTGTCGCCGTTCTCCGCATCGGGAGGCATCGGTTTCTGAATCCGATTCTGGCACTTTGGATTTCTTTCACGCGTGCGGTGCCGGCTATCGTTCAGATTTTTATCGCCAATTATACGATTCCTTTCCTTTTGGCGCCGATACTTTCGGCGGTGACGGGGGAAACGGTGAAAGCATTTGACGTGTCGCCGTATTGGGTCGGCTCGGTGCTTTTCTTCTTCTATCATGCGGCGTATCAGGCGGAAAATATCCGCGGCGCGCTGCTTTCGGTGCCCAAGGGCCAATATGAGGCGGCGGTCGCGATCGGGATGACGCCCAAGGATGCGTACACCAAAATCGTATTTCCGCAGGCGCTCGTCGTGGTGCTGCCGACATTTTTCACGTATTATCTCCACGCGGTGAAAGCGCTTTCGTTGCTTTTCACGATTAAAGTGGTGGACATTTTCGCCGCGGCGGATTTGTACGCGTCACTTTACAGCCGCCGCACGGAGCCGTACATGGCGGATGCGCTCATTTATTGGGGGCTGACGATTGTGCTGACGGTGATTTTTAATTTTTGGGAGAAACGGTATAGCGCGAAGTATGAGTGAAGAGTGAAGAGGGAAGAGGTCGCGAGTGGCTTGGTGCGACATTTGTGCGCGAGACGTCAGACGATGAGACTGTGAGACTGTGAGATGCGCGCGCGGCTTGGTGCGACATTTGTGCCGTGGCAGGGAGCTTGGAGCAGGGAGCTGGGAGCTTTAGCATGATGCGCTTCGCGCATGATTTTTTATGGCATCGATATCGCTTCGCTAATCGATGAGAGGTGTCGCTTCGCGATAATTCTGTTTTATGCCGCCGAAGGCGGCGAGGCGCTTTGCGCCGATTAGAACAGGATTGTGCCCGAAGGGCACACCTATTAAAAGCTCCTAGCTCCTCGCTCCCGGCTCCCGGCTTCATCGAAATTGAGCTGAAAGCTTAGAATACAAAAGGAGGAAAACATGAATAGAGAAGAACGTGTGATGGCCGTCGTGGCCGGGAAGGTGCCGGATCGGATTCCGGTGTCCGTTTGGTATCATTTTTCGGTGTACGATCAGGACCCCGTTTCCTTGGCGGAGGCGCAGGCGGAGGCGAATGAGAAATATGATTTCGATTTCATCAAAATGATGCCTTTCGGAAATTACGGCATTCAGGATTTCGGCGCCAAGCTCAATATTTATTGCCGGCCGAATGAGCCGGTGACGCTGGCGCGCCCGGGGATCACGTGCATCGAGGATTATCGGACGCTGCCCGTCATTTCCGCGCTGCAGGGGACGTATGGGAAACAGGTGGAATTTGCGCGGATTCTGGCGAAGAAAATCGCGCCCGCGACGCCATTTATTCAGACGATTTTTTCGCCTTTGACGACGCTGATGAAACTTTCCGGAAATCGCGTCTTGGACGATATGCGTGAGGATCCGGATGCGGTGCATAAGGCGCTCGCGACGGTGACGGCGGTCACGATGGATTTCATCGATTACAATATCGCCGCCGGCGTTTCCGGTTTCTTCTTTGCAACGCAATCGGCGCAGAAAAAGCTACTCTCGCTCGATGAATTCCGTACATTCGGAGAATTCTACGATTTGGCGGTCATGAATCATTACGTGAAACGCACGTGGTTCAACGTGGTGCATCTCCACGGCCTCGATGTGTATTTCGATGAAATCGCAGGAACTTACCCGGCCGCCGTGCTGAATTGGCACGATAGAAACACGCCGCCGTCCTTGGCGGAAGCGCGTGAGAAATATCAGAAACCGTTCCTTGCCGGCATTCGCGCCGCGACAAAAATCGTCGACGGCAAAGAAGTCCGCGACGATATCGTAAAGGACGGCACGCCGGAGGAAATTATTTCTCACATTCACGAGGCGATAGAGTCCGTGGACGGAAAGGGGCTGATGATCGGCCCGGGATGCGTCACGGATCAGGAGTGCCCGGAGGAGAATCTGAGCGCGGTGAGAAAAGCTGTCGAAATTTGAGGCAATTGAAAAATCCCCATTGGGGATTTTTTGATTGCGACATTTGTGCTGTGGCAGGGAGCTAGGAGCAGGGAGCCGGGAGCTTTTACATGTGTCGCTTCGCGACAATTATGTTGTAATCGACGCAAAGCGCCTCGCCGCCTTCGGCGGCATAAAAAAATCATCGCGAAGCGATACCTCTCATCGATTAGCGAAGCGATATCGATGCCATATAAAAATTATGCGCGAAGCGCATCCTGCTAAAGCTCCTAGCTCCTAGCTCCTAGCTCCTAGCTCCTAGCTCCCGGCTCCCGGCTCTCGCGCAGAATGTCCGCTTTCAGCTCCAGGTACGTATCCGTGAAATACGGCGCGAGCTGGGACTCCCTCAGATCGTAGCCGAAGGGGCGGCGGGAGACGGAGAGGATGGGGGCCGATTGGATGCGTTTGGCAACGGCAAAACCGGCGAAAAGTTTCCACCAGCGTTCGAGATCGGCGATGAAATCGGCGTCGGTTTCGAAAATGTCGGAAACGGAAAGGGGCGTGCCGAGTTTCGTTTCCAAAATGCCTTCGCGATACCAGGAAAGAGTCGTCTCGGGCGTCGCGCGTTCCCACGGCTCGACGAAGCTTTTGAAAAGGTAATCGTGATAATCGTAGATGAGCGGATCGCCGCGGCCTTCGTCGACATTTTGCGCGTCGGAGAGTTCGGCCGAGGGCGTCACGGTAAATGTGCCTTCGGGGATGATTTCGCGGCCGAAGAAGGAATTGAGATCGCGGCCGAGCGCGTAGACTTGATGTTTCCACAAATCGGCGGTCGCGGCAATCGCGCCGGCCATGTCGCCGTAGAGCGTCGCGTAGCCGATGGAAAGTTCCGTTTTATTGGCGTTGCAGGTAAAAATGCCGCCGAAGGAGGCCGAGAGTGCGGCGAGAATCCGTCCGCTTCGGTCGCGCGCTTGGATATTTTCTTTCATGAAGGGGGAAACGGTGAGCGGGATTTTGTTTCCGCCGATGGAAACAGAAAGCGCGGAGAGGGTTTCCGCCGTCTTGTCCACGAAATCGCCGATGGGAATCGTGAGATAGGGCGCGCCGATATTTTCGGCGAGATTTTTCGCGAGATTTTTCGTCGTCTCGGAATTGTAGCGCGTCGGGGTATTGACGAGAAGAAGATTTTCGGGCGCGAGGACGGAGGCGAAAAGGGCGGCGTTCACGGCCGAATCGATGCCGCCGGAAACGCCGATGACGGCGCGTTTCGCTCCGATGGATTCCAGAAAATGCGAAAGGCCGTAGCGAAGCGCGGGAAGAAGAATATTTCCTTTCGCGGGCGGCATGGGGCGCGCGGGCGCGAGCGTTTTTGTCTCCGGCGCGAAATCGAAAGCGGCGCGCGGCTCTTCGTAGGGCGCGCATTCGGCGATGAGATTTCCTTTTTCGTCGTAAGCGGCGGTCATGCCGTCGAAGGTGTAAATATTTTTTCCGTTATTTTGGATGCCGCGTTGATTCACGTAGAGCATCGGAATTTTGAGATCGGAGAGCGCGGCCGAAAGCATGCGGTGGCGTTTGTCGTTTTTGCCGAGCGTAAAGGGCGAGGCGGAGAGATTGATGAAAAGATCGAGCCTGTGAGTGGCAAGTTCTTGCATGGGGTGCGTTGTGTAATTTTCGTCCCAGCTGTCTTCGCAGAGAAGGACGCCGGCGCGGAGTGTGCCTTCTTTCGTCGGAATCGCAAAGGGCGCGAGCATATTTTCTAAATCGGTTTCTTCTTCGGCGGCCAAGGTCGCGGCGCCGGTGAAGTAGCGGCGGTCGTCGAATTGGCGATAATTCGGAAGGAGGGTTTTGGGCAAAAAGGGACGAGCGGAATTTTCGGGGCAGAGGAAACGGCCGCCCGCCGCGGCGAAAGAGGCGTTGTATTTCCGCGGGCGTCCGTCGTCGTTTTTCTTCGATTCGTCGACGGCGCAGCTTCCCCAAATGATTGCGATATCCGTCGCGGCGCGCGCGAGTTTCTCATTGTAGCGCGTGCATTCGCGGAGAAAATCGGGCTGATCCCAAAGGTCTCCGATGAGGTAGCCCGTGAGGCACATTTCGGGAAGAATGAGAATATCGGCGCCGGATTCTTCGGCGAGGCGGATTTCTTCGCAAATCGCGCGGAAATTTTCGCGGATTTGTCCGGGCAGGACGGTGAGTTGAGATGTCTGTATTTTCATCGTTTTTTCCTTTTCTTTTGAAGAGATTTTATATCCAAATTTTAGTATGGAATCTTTATTTTCGCAATGAGGAAAAACGAGTGATGGGGGATGAGGGATGAGGGATGAGATAAGGTGGTCGCTACGCGACAATCTTGTTTTATGCCGCCGAAGGCGGCGAGCGAGCGCAGCGAGCGATTAAAACATAATGCCGCGCAGCGCACCGATTAAAGCGCATACCGCACGGCGCATGGCGCATAGCCGTAGTACAAATGCCGCACATAGCGGCAGCGGAAAAACGGGACGATTATTTTTTATTTCATATTTCATCGTCCTGTAGTACAATAAACGCATAGAAAAAGCGGGGAGCCCGCGGGAGGCAGTATGATTGAGTGGACGCATCGGGTGCATTTCCAGGAAACGGACGGAATGCGCGTCGTGTATCACGGGAATTATTTGAATTGGCTGGAGGCGGCGCGTGTGGAAACGTTGCGCGCGGCCGGGATTACGCTCGGGGATTTGATGGCGGCGGGAATCGTGTTTCCCATCGTCGATATCCATGTGCGATATTTGGCGTCGGCGCGCTACGATGACGAAATCGTCGTGCGGGCGTATCTCACGCATGCGGATCGGGCGAAGATGGAATTTTCTTACGACGTGATTCGGAAATCGG
This sequence comes from Erysipelotrichaceae bacterium, assembly GCA_963651795.1. Taxonomy (GTDB): domain Bacteria; phylum Bacillota; class Negativicutes; order Veillonellales; family Dialisteraceae; genus UBA1822. Next base: position 7,986 of record CAVJQK010000016.1, read on the forward strand.
ACGGCGCGCTTTTGATTAAAGCGGAGTCGACGGGGACTTTCACAAATATGGAAACGGGTCGCATCGCGCGGCTGCCGAAGGAAATGGCGGCGGCTCTTGCGGCCATGGCGGAAAAAGATAAGGAGGCACAACATGGATAATCGGCCGATCGGAGTGATGGATTCCGGAGCCGGCGGGCTCACGGTGGCGCGCGTCTTGGCGGCGCGGTATCCGAAGGAAAGTATTTTGTATTTCGGCGATTCGGCGCGGAATCCCTACGGGGAGCGCACGAAAGAGGAAATCATCGAATTTGCCGGGCAGATTAAAAATTTCCTTTTGGAAAAAGACGTGAAAGCGGTGGTTCTGGCGTGCAATACGATTACGTTCAATGTGCCGGCTTCTTTCTATGAGGAAAAAGTGCCGGTCATCGGGATGAGTCTCGATTTTTCGGCGCTTCCGCAGGTGGAAACGGCGGCCGTTTTCGCGACGCCGGCGTCCATTGCGACGCATGCGCATAAGGGCGGACTTTTGAAAGTGATGCCCGATGCGAAAATCGTCGAAGTGCCGTGCGACGGTTTGGCGAATGCGATTGAGCGCCTCGCGCCGCATGACGAAATTCGGGAACTTCTGAAAAATCTCATTGAAAAATACGGGGCGTGGGATGCGAAAGCCGCGGTCTTCGGTTGCACGCATTATCCGCTCATTATCGATATATTCCAAGAACTCCTGCCGGGCACCCGTTTCCTCGATCCGGCGGAAGTCACGGCCGAAAAAGCGATGGCGATTCTGAAAGAGCGGGATGCGCTCGCGGAAAGCCACGGCAAAGACGTATTTTATTTCTCCGGGGAAACGGAACCGGCGGCGCGGATCATCGAAGCCGCCATGGGAGAGAAAAAGGAAGTGTGCCAATGTTCATTCTGAATGTACTTATGATTTTGATGGGAATCATCACTCTCATCTGCCTCGCTTTTGTGGGGTTTTGGCTGTTCTGCCGAAAGCAGGGTGATTGCGATTTCCGGCTGCTCAAAGCGAAGAGGACGCCGTTTCGCGTGGAAAAAATGGATCAGATGTCCGCGGTGCTCACCTGCACGGTGCCGATTAAAAATGTCGGACGCCAGGGCGGCACGATTATCGATTGTTTCCCGCGTCTGTACCTGCCGCGCGAGCAATATGAGGCGGCGAAGGTGCGCGGCCTCGTTTCCGATGTGAATCGTCCGCGCGAGGACGAATATTGGGAAGCGCTCATCGTCTATGCGGGCAAATCCGTCGATCTTCGCGTGAAACTCACTCTGTCGGCGACGACGGGGAATATTCTCCGCGATTTGGAAACGTTTCCGGATATGCCGATCGATATCATTTTCCAGACGGTCGGCCGCAGCGATTGGGAATATCGGAAAGGGCGCATTTATTTGGAAGCGGACGAGCTTCGGAATGCTTTGTATGAATATGTATCGGGAGGGCGCGCATAATGGAATTGGAATTGGTGCCGGTCCGTACCCGGATTTTGACGCATAAAGATGATATTGTGGATGCGATTCGCGAATATGCGGAGGACATCACGGATCGGGATATTATTTGTACGGCCGAATCGGTGCTTGCGATTACGCAGGGACGCTATGTGCGGCCGGAGGAACTTTCGCCCTGCTGGCAGGCGCGGCTCATGAATCGTTTCGTGCCGGCAGCGGGCTCGATGGCCAGCATTTACGGCATGCAGGCGGCGATGGAAGAAGAAGGAAAATGGAGAATGTTCTTCTGGTTCAGCGTGGCGGCCGTCGGGAAAATTTTCGGAAAGAGCGGAATTTTCTACGCGAAATGCCGCCAGGCGTCTCTCTGCGACGATGTGACGGGCACGATGCCGCCTTTCGATAAATGCATCGTCTACGGCCCGGCGGATGCCGATAAAGTTTGCGAGAAAATCGTAAAAGAAACGGGTGCCTACGGTGCGGTCGTCGCGGATGTGAATGATTTGAAACGCGCGGCCGTCCTCGGCAAGAGCAAAGGCGTGGATCCGAAGGAAGTTTCCAAAATCCTCATCGACAATCCTTTCGGAAACGCGAGCCAGAAGACGCCGATTGTCATTATCAAAAATTACAAAGATTTCGTGGATTGAATTTTTCATGTAAAAAGAGCTGTGACCTTTTGGGGATCACAGCTTTTTTGTATTGGTTGATGCGCTGATGCGCTGATGCGTTGATGCGATTCAGGATGCGCTGCGCGCATATTGTGTTGTAAAAGTGCAGAGTGCGACATTGGTGCAGATGCTTTGCGCCGTGCGGTATGCGCCGTGCGCTTTAGCAGGATGCGCTTCGCGCATGATTTTCTTATGGCATCGATATCGCTTCGCTTATCGATGAGAGGTGTCGCCTTTGGTGACAATCCTGTTTTATGCCGCGCGCTTCACTGTTTCCTCATTTCCTCTTGTATATGTTTCAATCTGTCCGGGATATCCGGGTGGGTGGAGCCGAGGGTTTTGAGGAAACCGGATTTGCGGGGGCCGGTGGGGCCGGCTATGCGGCGTAGGCCGTCCGCGAGGCAATAGCCGAGGCCGATGGAGCAGGCGTAGGCATCCGCTTCGTATTCGTGCCGCCGGCTGCCGAAAAGCGTCACCAATTGGAGCGGGATTCGGAGCATCCAACTCAAAATCGAAATAAAGATATTGAATGCGGAGGCGACGAGCACGATGACCCAGCCGAGAAACGGAATCCATGCGAGGAGGCCGACGACTGTCGTCAAAATGCCGTAGACGATAATCGTCACATTCGTGAACCAATTCATGCCGAGATTGAAAAGGAGATAGCGCGTGTGCCCGCATTCGATGTGACCGAGCTCATGCGCGAGAATGCCCGCAATTTCTTCATCGGGAAACGCCCGGAGCATGCCGCGATTCACCGCGATGTAGCGGCTTCCCAAAGAAAACGCGTTTGCCGCATCGGAATTCACGACGCAAAGCGTGAAATCTTCCCGCGGCAAATTCGCTTTTTTACATACGTAGGAAAAAATGAAATCCAGCCGCCGATATTCTTCGCCCTGCGCCGGCCGCGCGCCTTCACTCCACGCCAGCGATTTTTGCATGCCGTTCATGTACGCGAGCACTGCCGGGACCAAAATGGAAGCGACCGTGAGATACACGATGAGGGAACTCGTTTCCTCCGCCGACATCCGGGCGAGAGTTTCCGAAAACGGCGCCGCCAAAAAGCACATGACGGACCAGAAAACGGAATTCATCACAAAATTCACGGCAAATGTGAGCAAGAGCAAAATCACGGCAGTCATTGAGGTTTCCTTTCCGAAAAAGATTTATAGGAAAAGTATACCCCGAATCGCTCAAATTATCCAGAAGCCGGGTTTACAGTTTGACGGCTTTGTGGACTCCGTTTTCCACTTTGAGGAGGACGAGGTCGACCGTGGGATCGCCGGAGTTGTCGAAGGTCATCGGGCCGACGGCGCTTTCGTAATTTTTGATATGGGCGAGCGCTTCGCGGACTTTCGCCGAATCGGTCGTCGTGCCGGCGTCTTCCATCGCTTTGGCGGTGAGTTTCACCGCGACGTACGCGCAGGCGGCGAATTGATCGGGATCGTGATTGTATTTCGCTTTGAAGGCTTTGATGAATGCGCGCGTGGCGTCGCTGTCGCGATCCGGCGACCACATGCTGGAAACGTACACATTTTCGGCCGCGGCGCCTCCGATTTTCACAAGTTCGGGGGAAACGAAACCGTTATCGCCGAGGACGGGCTGATTCATGCCCATATCGCGCATCTTTTTCAAAATGAGGCCGCCTTCCTGGTAATATGCGCATACGACGACGGCGTCCGGATTCGTCATTTGAATTTTCGTCACCTGCGCATTGTAATCGGTGTCCTTATCGGCGAAGGTTTCCGTCGCGACGATTTCCACGCCTTCTTCTTCGAGCGTCCGTTTGAAGACATTGTAGGCGGATACTTGGTGCTCATTATTATTCGAGTACAGAATCGCGACCGTTTTGTAGCCGAGGAGTTTATGCGTCTTTTTCACCGTCTGCGGAATATTTTGCGATTCGGGGACACAGTTTCTGAACATGTAATCGCCGATATCCATGACGCCTTCGGCCGTGACGGAGCACGCGAGGAGCGGAATTTTCGCCTGTTGAAACAGCGGTCCGACGGCTTTGAATTCGCCGGAAATCAGCGGCCCCACGACGAGGACTTTTTTATCGGAAATAAGTTTCCGCGCCGCATTGACCGCGAGCTGCACGTTTCCTTTCGTATCAATCATTTCCGCATCGATGTGAATTTTGCCGCCGCGATTCACTTCTTCGACGGCGAGATCGAAACCTTCTTTTTCTGCGAGGCCGTAGGAAGCGACGGCGCCGGACGTGCCGTTTAAGAAACCGATTTTCGCGACTTTGGCGCCTTCGGCGGCTTTGCCCGCGCCGGAATTTCCGCCGCAACCCGAAAGGCCGATGACCGCCGCCGTAATCATACAACCGATGCCGACAGTTTTCATCCAAGTTTTCATTTTCATGATGGGTCTCCTTTTCATGGGAATGTGACAGCCGTAGATTTCGGAAACAAAAAGCGCCCCGTCCGACTTTATCGTCAGACGGAGGCGCATCTTTTTACGCGGTACCACTCCGGTTTATCGCTTTGTCGAAAAAATAATGCGGGAAAAAGTTTCCGAAAAAAGTTTCCCAAAACATGTCCGAAAAAAGTTTCCGAAAAGAGTGTAACAAAAAGCCCCCGTCCACATTGGGACAGGGGCGAATTCGCGGTACCACCCTGCATTATACTTTCGGCGTCATCCGTAACGGGGATCTTCGTCGCAGGTTATCCGAAACGGTTCGCCCACGAAGCTCACGAGTGAGGGATCACAGAATCATTGGCGCCGATTTTCACCACCCATCGGCTCTCTGCCGCCGTTCCTCCGCTTTCTTCTCGATCACAGCCTGTCAAAAATTGAGATTAAGGAAAGTATACGGGAGAAACCGAATTTTGTCAAGCGTTTCGGAAAAGAAAAAATGTGTTATAATGTTCTATGTATATGTATGTTTAGGCTTACGCGTTGATGCGAGAAGCGTTGATGCGTTGATGCGTTGCAGGTGTCGCCTGCGGCGACGAAAAAGTGCAAAGTGCAAAGTGCAAAGTGCA
>CAVJQK010000017.1:0-12909 GCA_963651795.1 Erysipelotrichaceae bacterium
GAACGTCAGCTTCCCAAGCTGAATGTAGTGGGTTCGATTCCCATCACCCGCTCCAGAAAAAAGGGACTGTGGAAAAACATTTTTGGGTTTTTCCATAGTCCCTTTTTATTTTTTATGCGAAAAGCTCATCCGAAAGAACTTTGTTTTTCCCTTCCGCGATGGTAAAGACCGATGCCAAAAGTTTCTTGGAATACGGATCCTTCGCCTCCCGAAGATCGTGGATTGTCTCTACGACTTTGCCATGTTGCATGATGACGATATTGTCACAGAAACTATTGGCCAGTGCCAAATCGTGGCAAATGAAGAGATATGCCACGTGAGTTTCCTTCTGCAAGCGTTGCAATAAATCCAAAACGGTTTTTTGGACGGACATATCGAGAGCCGATGTCGCTTCATCGCAGACGATGATTTCAGGCTCTAAGACAAGAGCTCGCGCAATGGCGATACGCTGGCGCTGCCCGCCGGACATGTTATTCGGATATCGATCCGAGAATTCTTCCGGCAAGTCGACGAGGCGCAGCATTTCTTTTGCCTTCGCATCCACATCTTTTTTTGCAATGAGCCCGTAATTTTGGAGCGGTTCGCAAATGATTTCACGGACGCGCTGTTTCGGATTGAAAGCCGTGGACGGGTCCTGGAAGACCATCTGTATGGATTTCCGGTGTTCGCGAAGTTCCGCCCCTTTCAAATCGGTGATATCTTTCCCATGAAAAATGATCTTCCCACTCGTCATGGAATAGAGGCGCGTCAGCATTTTGGCAAGCGTCGATTTCCCAGAGCCGGATTCACCGACAATGCCGAGTGTTTCCCCTTTATGTAAGGAAATGGTCACATGATCGGCCGCATTGAGTTGTTTCCCGTCTCCCAAATCGAAGACTTTGCAAATATCTTCCATCCGAAGAATTTCTTCGCCGTAGTCTTTCATGCGCTCACACCTCCCATTTCGGGAACCGCTGCCAGCAACATCTGCGTATACTCTTCCTTCGGATGATAAATGACATCCTCGGTCTTCCCGTATTCCACGACGCGCCCGTGCTTCATGACCATGACATAATCGGCCATGTAGCAAGCGACCCCCATATTATGCGTGACGATGATAATCGCCGTATCCATCTTATCACGGACATTCATCATTTCTTTGACGACGATCGCCTGATTGGTGACGTCCAAAGCCGATGTCGGCTCATCGGCCAAAAGAAGCTTGGGCTTCATGGCCATTGCCATCGCGATACCGACACGCTGACGCATCCCGCCGGAAAGCTCATACGGATAGCATTCCAAAATATGCTTGGGATTGGGGAGGCGCACCATTTCGATCATGGAAATCATGAGATCGTGTGCTTCCTTCTCATCCTTTATACCGTGAACAGCCAGGTATTCCTTAAATTCCGTCCCGATCGTACGAATGGGATTCATCATGGCGCCGCTGTCTTGGAAAATCATGGAAACGGCCGTCCCGCAGAGGGCGCGATGCATTTCGGGAGTCTGTTTCTGCGTATCCTCTCCCTCAAAGATGACCTCCCCTTCCGCGATATGACCGCCGCCGGGCAGTACGTGTTGAATCGCACGAATGACAGTGGTTTTCCCTGAGCCCGATTCGCCTACGATGGCTAAAATTTGCCCCCGGTCCAGATTGAATGTGACACCCCGGACAATGGGCTCCCGGTCGCCGTAAGCAATTCCCAGGTCTTTGACTTCAAGCAGCATGAATATCTCCTTCTGCGGTCATGACCGACCACAATACAGTTTCAATCAGAAAGGAAACGAGAGGACGACGATCATCTCGCCGTCTCTGTATTTCCCATCTTCCTATTGTTTGTACATCACTCCCGATTATTTCGCCGGGCTGATTTCTTTCGTAATCCAATAATAGTCGCAAGGTTTGATATTGGCATTCTTGACGGACTTATTGGAAATCATATTCGTCTGCGGATAGCCGAAGACAATCGTCGCGGCATCTTCCTGGATAATCTTTTCCATCTTGATGATGATTTCTCTACGTTTCGCCGTATCAAATTCGGATGCGAGCTGATTGGAAAGCGCATCATATTCCGCATTGGAGTAGCCGGAGCCGTTCTGCGGATTCGAGCCGTCGATATTGGTCTTCCAATACATATTCACGAAGACTTCCGGATCCCCTGCCTGTTCGGCCAGAACATTGGAAATCAAGAGGTCATAATCACCGCTGGTGCCGATTCCGTCCAAAACGTTGTAATCGACATTCTTGAGGTTAACTTTGATGCCGACTTTCTTCGCATCCGCCTGAGTCGCTTCCGCAAAGAGCGGGAGTTCCGCACGACCGGAATAGAAAATGAAATCGAGTTCCAAATTCTTGCCGTCTTTATCGACATAGCCGTCGCCGTTCGTATCTTTCCAGCCGGCTTCCTCAAGCAGTTTCTTTGCATTTTCCACATTCGTCTTATCCGGATAAGAGGCATTGAGTTCATCGAAACCGAAATCGACGGACGGCGGAAGCAGCGGGCCGCCGGGCGTAAAGGTATCTTTCAGGAGCACTTTGCAATAGGTATCACGATCGAGCGACTGAAGAAGTGCCTTGCGGACTCTCTTATCGGCCATCGGTTTCCCTTCCTTGACGGAAATACGAGCCAATACATCACGAATGGAAGAAATCGCAGAGGTCGTGTATTTCGAAGTATCGGTAAAGAGCTGCATATCACCGGAAGCGATATTGACCGCAACGTCGATTTCGCCCTTCTGGAGTGCCATTGCACGGGTATTCGGATCATCGATGGTATTGACGATCGTGTGCTTAAAGGGAACGGTGTCATAGTAGTACGGATTGGCATCGAGCTCGGTCTTGGCTTTGGAGAAGGATTTCACCATGTACGGACCGGTGCAGACAGGACCCTGCTTTGCGAAATCCACTTTGCCGTCGGAATCTACATCCACAATAATGAAGAGCGGATCGCCCAGCATTCCCGGAAGCGTTGCGACCGGTTTCTTCGTATAAATGGTGACATTCTGACCGTCCGCCACAATGTGATCGAGTTCAAACATCGCTTTGGCACGCGGAGCTTTGGCAAACGTACGTTCAATCGATTTCTTGACCGCTTCACCGGTGACCGGAGCGCCGTTGGAGAATTTAATATCTTTAATCTTAAATGTCCAAGACATCTTGTCGTCGGAAACTTTCCAACTTTCGGCAATCCACGGTTCGGCATTCATCTTATCATCGAAATGTACCAAGCATTCGCCGATGCCGTAACGCATGACCTGCCAGCCGAAGTAGTTATCGGTCGGTTCCAAGCTGTCGGCAAAATTGGTGACCCCAACGACCAACGTCTCTTTCGGACCTTGGGCAGTGTTTCCGGAACCTCCGCAACCTGCCAGACCAAACCCCAAAAGAGCCGCAGCGGCCATAATCGCACATGTCTTATAAATCGGTTTCATCTCATACGCTTCCTTTCAGCGAAAATAAAATATATCGACGGCCTTTATCCGGTCGCCTGTGGAAACTCTCGTCAGCCATCGTTTCTCGGATCGAGGACATCGCGGAGAGAATCACCCCACAAATTGAAAACAACGACAGTCAGAAAAATCGCAAAACCCGGGAAAATCATGAGCCACGGCGCTGTCTGCAACTGCTGACGTCCTTCATTCAGCATGAGCCCCCATTCCGGTGCCGGCGGCTGGCTGCCGAATCCCAAGAAAGAAAGTCCGGCCAGCTCCATCATCATGGCGCCGACATCCGCGGCCGCCGTAATGACCATCAAAGGCAAAATATTGGGGAGAATATGAACCCACAAAATATGCAAAGGCGATCCGCCGGAAACAACCGCCGCATCGACAAATTCTCGTCTTTTAATCTTCAAAACCATGGAGCGCGAAAGACGTGCATATTTCGTCCACGTCACAGCCGTAAGCGCAATCATCGCATTCACGAGCGAGCCGCCCAAGATACCGGCAATGGCAATCGCCAAAATGACGCCCGGGAAAGAAATCATCATATCGGCAATACGCATGATGACGATATCCACAATCCCGCCGAAATACCCGGAGAGAATTCCCATCAGCGTCCCGACAATGAAAATGCAACAAACAAGCACAATGACAGACGTCAAAGAATAACTCGCTCCGTAGAGAATACGGGAAAGCACATCACGTCCCAATTTATCCGTACCGAAAAGATGTGCGGCAGACGGCGCCTGATTGGCATCCCGCATCACAGCAGTCAGCGGATCATAAGGTGAAATGAACGGTGCCAAAACCGTAATCGCCAAAAGCAAAAAGACCAAAATCGACGTCACGCGAAATGCTTTGTTTTCTTTAAATCCTTTCATCAGGCTTTCCATTACGCATGACCTCCCTTCCGAAGTCTCGGATCCAGACGTTGGTAAGAAAGATCCACAATCAAATTAATCACCATATACATCAAGGCGATCCAAAGAACGATGGCCTGCACCGTCTGGAAATCACGATACGTGATCGCCTGCACGACCATATAGCCGAGACCCGGCCAGGAAAATACAATCTCGACCACGGCCGCGCCGCCCAAAAGCGAACCCAAAGCGAGGCCGAAAAGCGTCACAAGAGGAAGAAGCGCATTCGGAAGGACCTCGCGCCACAGAATATGACTCTCGGACAATCCGCGAGCGCGCGCGCCCATGACATAATCCTGATGCAACTCTTCCAACACCGTCGCCCGCACCTGGCGCGTATATTTCGACGCCATAACAATCCCGAGCGTACAAGTCGGCAAAACCAAATTCTCAAAAGAAACCGAACCGCCGACAATGGGAAAAAGAGACAACTTCAAAGCAAAAATCCAGAGAAGCATGAGCCCCATCCAGAAATTCGGTACGGAAACGCCGGCAAATGTGCATCCGCGAACCAAAAAATCAAACCACGTATTTTGTTTCACGGCCGTATAAATTCCGAGCGGAATCGAAAATACCAGCATGAAAAGCGAAGAAGACAACGCCAAGATGACCGAGGCGGGAAGCGCTTCCATCACCGCATCGATGACCGGTTTCTTCATCATAAAAGAAAAACCGAAATTCCCTTGCAGCACTCGTCCGAGCCAATCCGCATATTGCAAAAGAAACGGCTTATCCAATCCCAATTCATGACGAAGAGCGTCAATTTCAATCTGACTGACGACAATATCTTCATTCCCTGCAATCATCTGCCGAACCGGATCACCCGGCGCCAGCATGATAAGGCAAAAGGTAATGAAACTGATGCCGATCAGGACGAGAACCATTTCTCCCAATCGCATCCCCAATTGCTTCCCCGCCAAACTCAACACCTCCCGAAATCAAAGACATTCTTTCGACCCAAAATTTCCGAACGGAACTCTTTTCGAATCGCATTTCCCTTTTCTTAACATTGCATTTTTCAAAAATGATACCAAATTTCATTTGAAAAAGCAAGTGAAAAATTAAAATTGTCTTTCATGTTGATTAGTATTCCGTAAGCGGAACCATGTATGAGTTAAACGCTTCCTTCTTTTCTCTCTCAAAAAACGCTTTTTTCTCTTATTTCCTCCCGGTATATTTGAATTAATAAATTTTGTTTTTAATCATACTTATATAGTCTTTTTAATATTCCAATGTCTAATTGCAAATTTAAGATTGAAAATTATCTCACTTTTGTTATACAATAACAAATCCGGCAAAATGGAGAATTTACAAAAATGAAAAACATCATCATTCAACCTTTCCGCCGTCTACGCATGGCATTGAAATCCACAAAAAGAGGAAAAAGCAGCATCACCATGGGCGTCATCACGACCCTTTTTGCCTCTTTATCCTTCACATTTATGTCCGCCTGCGCCAAATGGCTCCCGGATATCCCGTCGGGCGAGCTGACATTTTTTCGCGGACTGGTCGGACTTCTTTTTATCCCGATCCTCTGCCTGCAAACACGCGAACATTTCTTCACGGGAAAACATATCGGCATGCTCTGCCTGCGCGGACTTTTCGGCAGCATTGCCCTTTTCTTTTATTTTCTCTCCATCGAAGGCCTGACACTCGGCGATTCCCAAATTCTTTCCCAATTAGCGGCCTTCTTCATGTGCCTGCTTTCCCCCGTTTTCCTAAAAGAACGTCTCCCGAAAGAGGCGATTCCCGGCATGATTGCCATCACGGCGGGCACCCTTTGCGTCATCCAAATCTGGAATTTTTCCTCATTTAATATCTACACCCTTTACGGAATCGGCGGCGGATTTTTCTCAGCCGCCGCTTACATCGTCATCAGCCTTCTGTCGGAAAAAGGATTTCGCTCCAATACGGAAATCGTTTTCTACTTTCAAATCTTCAGCATTTTCGTCGGACTTGCCATTTCCGAAAATGAAAAATGGATTCTTCCGCAAAATATCAATTGGTTCTTCATCGTGGGGCTGGGCTTTTTCGCTTTATCGGCGCAAATGTTTATGACCTGGGCCTTTCAGCACGTCAATTCCATCGTCGTTTCGTTTTTAATGTACAGTGAAATACTTTTCCACGTACTCTTCGGTTGGGCCTTCTGGGGCGAAATCATGCCGGTCGCCTCTTGGATCGGCGGCGCACTCATCGTAACCGGTTCCGTCATGCTCATGCTTTTAAAACCGAGAAACAGCGAAAACGATACCCATCGCTATGAACCGCATTCCCGAAAAGGATAATCGTTTCCATGAATTCTTACGATAAAAAATTTCTCAAAATCGCCATGCCGGCCGCCTGGGAAGGACTCTTCATGGTGCTCCTCGCCTCGGCGGATCTCATCATGGTCGGTGCGCTGGGGACGCTCTCCGTCGCGGCCGTCAGTATTTTTTTGCAACCGCGATTGATTCTCCTGGCCTTTTCCCGATCACTCGCCTCGACCGTGACACTCCTCGTTTCAAAAAATGCCGGAGAAGGAAACAAAGAAACCGTCGCCGACGTGATGAAAAAATCTTTTACGCTTTGCGCCGTCTTCATGGCGATCCTTCACATTCTTTTCGGCATTTTTCTGCAAGATTTATATTATCTTTTGGGCGCGAACGACGATTATATGAAAGAAGCGCTCCTTTACGGATCCGTCACGCTCCTATCCGTATACTTCACCTCGCTGGCACTGATTCTGCAAGCCGTGCAACTCGGCTACGGAAGAACCGCTGCCATTATGAAAACCAATATTTTGGGAAACATCATCAATGTCCTCTTGAATGCCGTCTTGATTTTCGGCATGGGATCGATTCCCGCCATGGGGATTTCCGGTGCCGCCGTCGGCACCGTATGCGCCTCCCTCTTCACTTTACTTTGGACATTTTTCCTTTTGCGAAAAGAAAATTTCTTTACGGGCGGATCCTATTTCCCCGACCGAGCCTATTACAAAACCGTCCTGCCGATTTTTACCGGCATTCTCTCCGAACAGGGCAGTGAACGCATCGGCATGGTACTCTTCGGTCGCATGGCCGCCGATCTCGGTACCGTGCCTTTTGCCGTGCACAGCATTTGCATGAATATCTGCGACATTTATTACGACTTTATGACCGGATTCGGCAAAGCAAGCATGGTCATGTCCGGGCAATCCTGCGGCAAAAAAAGCCCCGAAGATTGGAATGCATACCGAAAAAGCGGCGTCAAGCTGAGTTTCATTCTCTCCTGCCTCGCCTGCGCCGCCACACTCTTTTTCCGCAAAGAAATTTTCGGCCTTTACTCCGCCGACGCAGCCTTGATGGAAATGGCTTCCGTCATCATGATTTTCGTCGCCGTCGTCAGTTTCCCCGAAGCCCACGCGCTCCTCCTCTCCGGCATTCTGCGCGGTTCCGGAAAAACGTCGCAAGTCGCCGCCTACTCTTTCGTTTCCGTCACATTTTTACGTCCTTTGATCACCGCCTTCCTCCTCTACGAGCTGCACATAGGACTCTACGGCTGCTGGTGCGCACTCCTTCTGGATCAAATCATCCGCGCCTCCTGCGCCACCTTCCTCGTCAAACGCTTGAAACAACGCATCGCAACTTAAGCCTGCACGTTCATCACGATACGCAAAATAAAAAAGGATTTCCGTCAACTCAAATGAGCCGGCGAAAATCCTTTTTTGGTAAAACAATTCTGAATTAAACTCAAAATATCGTAAAATTCCTATTTTATTTTTTCATACCTCACAAACGCGTATCCTTCACGCTCATCCCTTTTTGTTTCCTTCCATTCTTCTTCGGAAAATTCCGGGAAATACGCGTCGCCTTCGTAAGATTCTTCGATTTCGGTGAGTTCCATGGCGTCGGCGTAGGGGAGGAGGGTGCGGTAGATGGCGGCGCCGCCGATGATGTAGCAATCGGTGTCGGGGAGTTTTTTCAAGAGTTCTTCCGGGCTGCGGCAGAGGATGACGCCAACGGGTGCGCGGTAATTTTCGTTTCCCGTCAGGACGTAATGCGTGCGGCCTGGGAGAAGCCCCGGGAGGCTTTCAAATGTTTTCCGGCCCATGATGATGGGATGACCGGTCGTGAGATTTTTGAAACGTTTCAAATCTTCGGAAATATGCCAAATTAATTTGTTATCTTTTCCGATGACGCGATTTTTCGCGAGCGCGCAAATAATGGTAAGCGTCATACGGAGACCTCCATGGCAAGTTTCCCGTGGTGGCGGTAATTATCGAGCGAAATGTCTTCGGGCCGGAACGCGTAGAAATCGTGAATTTCCGGATTGATGAGGAGGCGCGGAGCATCGTAGGCATCGGGGAGGCGCGTCAGCTGCTCGCGGAGCGCGGCTTCGTGATTGGCGTAAATGTGCGCGTTATTGATGACGTGCGTGAAAAGGCCGGGCCGCAGACCCACCGATTGCGCGATGAGGTGCACGAGGACGGCGTATTGCGTGAAATTGAAAGGGATGCCGAGACCCATGTCGCCGGAGCGCTGCACGAGCATGCAATTCAAGCGTCCGTCGGCGGAAACGTCCCACATGGTGAGGAAGGCGCAGGGCTGGAGCGCCATATCGGGCAAATCTTCGATGTTCCACAAGGAAACGATCATGCGCCGCGATTCGGGATCTGTCCGCAATGTTTCCAAAAGGGTATCGACCTGGTGATATTTCGCGATTTGGTAGCCGTAGGCTTTGCCGATGGTGCCGTCTTCGCGCATCCATTCGTCCCAGACGTGCACGTTCCAATCGTGGAGAAGGCGGACGTCGTTCGATTGTTTCTGCCAAATCCAGAGAATTTCTTTCACGGCTGTCTTGAAGGCGACGAATTTTGTGGTCAATATGGGAAACTCTTTTTCCAAATCGAATTGCATGACTTGGTGGGGCAATTTGTAAGCGGGCATGCCCGTCCGATTTCCGCCCAAGGCGCCGGCGTCCAAAATCCGCCGCACGATATCCAAATACTGCCGATCCGCATTGCTCATATGAAATATCCTTTCTTTACTTTATATACATTTACGATGAAAAACGTATGTGTGAATGGCATGGGGCATGGGGCATGGGGCATGAGCTTCAGGTGTCGCTGCGCGACGATTTTTTTAATCGGCGCTTCGCGCCTTGCCGGCAAAGCCGGCGAGCGAGCACAGCGAGCGATTAAAACAGGAATTGTGCCCGAAGGGCACACCTCTTAAAGCCGTTACCCGTTACCCGTCTGCTGTCGGCCGAGACCACAGCCAAGTGCGCGTCTTTCGTCTGACAGTCTGACCGTCTGACGTCTTTCTGCACAAATGTCGCACTTTGCACTATCTCTTAGGCAATTTCCTCGTCCCTTTCCGGGGGGCTCTTTCTTCGGTGTCCGGTGCCGGGAGGGGGATGGATTCCGGCGCTTCTCCTCCGAGGACTTTGAGGAAACGGGCGCCGTATTTCTGTAATTTGAAAGCGCCGATGCCGTGGACGTCCGCCAGGGCTTCGAGCGTTTTCGGATGTTTCTCCGCCATGTCCCGCAGCGTCGCGTCCGTGAAGACGACGAAGGGCGGGATGTGTTCTTCTTCGGCGATGTCGCGGCGGAGCGCGCGCAGCGTTTCAAAAAGAGATCCGCCGATGACGGGTGCCGCCTGCCGCCTTTTCCGCGTCGCCGCTTTTCGCATGACGTCCGCGCCGGCGATCGATGTACCGTAGACTTCCGCTTCCCCGGCGATGACTTCATAGCCGCGCGCCGTGACGGCAAGTGTCGGAAATTCTCCGCTGCCGCGCGCCAAATATCCGTCCGCCGCAAGCCGCGAAATTTGCTCGCGGATATTTCGGAGCATTTCATGCGACAATTTCCCGTACGTCGGGATTTCCCAGAAACGCCGCTCCTTGATTTTTTCCGTGCGGCGCCCTTTTAAAATATCCGAAATGACGCCCGCGCCGAAATGCCCGCCCAGCGCATCCGCCGTCCGCAAAATCAGGCGCGCTTCATCGGTAATGCACACCGCGGCGTTCGTTTCCTCGCAATTTCCGCAATGCCCGCAAGTCCCCGCCGGCTTTTCGCCGAAATACGACAAAATGAAATTCCGCAGGCACTCGCCCGTCCGGCAATAATCTTCCATCCGATGAAGCCTATCGTAATCCTGCGCCGTCTTTGCGCCGTCCGATTCGTTTTTCGCGATGAGATATTCCTGAATGTGCACATCGCGCGCGCTGTAGAGTAAAATGCATTCCGCCGGCGCACCGTCACGCCCCGCGCGGCCCGCTTCCTGATAATATGCCTCAATACTTTTAGGCATGGACTCGTGAATGACGTACCTCACATTGCTCTTGTCGATACCCATGCCGAACGCATTCGTCGCGACCATCACTTGGATCCTGTCGAACGAAAAATCATCCTGCGCGCGCCGCCTTTCCTCATCTTCGAGCCCGGCGTGATAGCGGCCCGCGCGGAAACCCGTTTCCAATAAGAAATCGCACACTTCATCGACTTTTTTCCGCGTCGCGCAATAAATAATGCCCGCTTCCTCGCGATGCGCACCGACGTATTCTTCAATGAATTTCACTTTGGAAACGCCGCGCAGCACGCGAAAAGATAAATTCGGCCGATCAAGCCCCGTGCGGAAAAGCCGCGCTTTCGTGAGACCCAAATGCTGCCGCAAATCCGCTTCCACGCGAAGCGTCGCCGTCGCCGTGAATGCCGCGACCGTCGGCCGCACCGGAAGCGACCGGATAAAATCGTAAATTTTACAATAACTCGGCCGGAAATCGTGCCCCCATTGCGAGACGCAATGCGCTTCGTCGATCACGATGAGCGAGAGCGGCACTTGGCGCAGGCAATCCGTGAAATACGTCTGCTCCAGCCGCTCCGGCGCGATGTATAAAAGTTTCAAACGCCCGCGATACAAATCGCGCAGACTTTCGATGGCGTCGTCGTAGGAAACGGTGCTGTTTACGTACGCGGCCGGCACGCCCTGCTCGCGCAGCGCTTCGACCTGATCTTTCATGAGGGAAATCAAAGGCGAAATGACGACCGTCCCGTGCGGAAACGCGAGCGCCGGCACTTGGAAACAAACGGATTTCCCCGCGCCCGTCGGCATGATGGCGACGACGTCTTCGGCACCCAAAATCGCCCGGCAGATTTCTTCCTGCACGGGGCGAAACGAATCGTAGCCGAAATACCGTTTCAAAATCGCCGCCAAATCCATCCCGTTCACCTCACATTTCCTTTTTCCTATTATAACATCACTCTGCACTTTGCACTTTGCACTCTGCACTTTTATTTAAAATGTGCTATTATATACATCAGAGAAAATGATTCGGAAAAAATTTTTTAAGGAGGCCACCCATGCAAGTCAATATCATCAATCATCCGCTGGTTCAGCACAAACTCACCATTATGCGCCGCAAGGAAACGGGTTCCGCCGATTTCCGCCGTCTGCTGGGAGAAATCACGCTCCTCATGGGTTATGAAATCACGTGGGATCTGCCGCTCGAAGATGTGGAAATCGAGACGCCGATCTGCAAAGCCGTCGGCAAAAGAGTCGCCGGCCGCAAGCTCAGCATCGTCCCCATTCTCCGCGCGGGATTCGGCATGGTGGACGGCATGCTCCGCCTCATCCCCGGCGCGCGCGTCGGCGTCATCGGCCTGTACCGCGATCCGGAAACTTTAGCTCCCGTCGAATATTATTGCAAACTTCCGGATGTGGAAAATCGCGATTTCATCATCGTCGATCCCATGCTCGCGACGGGCGGCAGCGGCATCGCGGCCATCGATCTTTTGAAGAAACACGGCGCGAAAAATATTAAATTCATGTGCCTCCTCGCCGCACCGGAAGGCGTCCAAGCGATGAATGAAGCACATCCGGACGTCCCGATTTACACCGGCGCCCTCGACGATCACCTGAATGATCACGGCTACATCGTCCCCGGCCTCGGCGACGCAGGCGACAGAATATTCGGCACCAAATAAAAAAATCGTCGCCGCAGGCGACACCTGTAGCGCATCAACGCATCCGCGCATCCGCGCATCAACGCAATAAAAAAACTGCGACACACAAAAGTGCCGCAGTTTTTTTGTTTCCCAAAATCAGCCCAAGCAGTCCCAGAGGCCCCAGACGCCGCAGAGAATGAAAACGATCGCCGCCACCCATTTGATGGTTCTTTCCGGAATGCGCTTGCCGAGGACCGTGCCGACGATAATGCCGAAACCGTCCGCGACAATCATGCCGGCCAGCGTCCCGCACCAGACGGGCATGATCGTATGGAATTGCGCCGCGAGCGTAATCGTCGCCAGCTGCGTCTTATCGCCCATTTCCGCGATGAAAAACGCAATCGCGACCGTCCAGAAAGCACTCTTGTAACGCGCTTTCTGATCATCATCGGAAATCGTATCGCCGCGAATCGTCCACAGACCGAAAATGATGAAAGAAATCGACGCCGCGATTTGAATCCAATCCATGGAAACGTAATTCGTGATGAAATCCCCGACGATAACGGCGAAAAGATGATTGGCCGCCGTCGCCGCCGTCCACATACACGGCCGCTTCCACGGATACTTCGCCGCAAACGCGATCGCCAGAAGCTGCGTCTTATCGCC
>CAVJQK010000018.1:0-12635 GCA_963651795.1 Erysipelotrichaceae bacterium
AAGTCGATCTGGATACGCTCCTCTTCTTCATGGGTCTCTTCATTTTGGTCGGCGGTCTGGAAACGACGGGCGTTATTTCGGCTCTCGCGTCCTGGGGTATTCATTTAGTCGGCGGCGATCCGGAAACGATGACGTATCTCGTCCTCGTCCTCGCGGGCGTTGCGTCTGCTTTCATTGATAATATTCCGTTCACCGCGACGATGATTCCGCTCATTTCGGAAATGCAAAATTTGCTCGGACTTCAGCATGCCGATTATATGTGGTGGTCGCTGGCATTGGGTGCGTGCTTCGGCGGAAACGGCACGATCATCGGCGCGTCTCCGAACGTCATCATGGTGGCGATTGCGGCAAAGGAAGGTTACAATATTCCTTTCGGCAAGTTCATGCTCTGGTGCTTCCCGATCATGCTGATGACGATCGCGATCTCCGGTGCGTACCTGTATTTCCGCTATTTCCTGTAATTTGAGAAACAAAGCGAAGCTCCCTGCGGGGAGCTTTTTTTGTGGAACAGTGCAAAGTGCAAAGTGCAAAGTGCAAAGTGCATAGGCGCGCTCGGCTGCGGCCCCTGCCGTCAGCTGTCAGCCGTCAGCCGTCAGCCGTCAGCGTTTGCACTCATGTCGCACTATGCCGCTCCCGCATCATCCGTTTCTTTAAAAGAATAAAATATATTTCTTGTATCCCCGTATAGAAAAAATTGATATGCCTTATTGCGCGGTGTTTCCTAAAAAGGGCACTTTTTTGTTTCCTTATCGAAAGTTACGGTTTGACTTTCAGGCAAAAATGGTATACTATATTCCTTGGAAAACGTAATAAAGCATATACTTTCCGGCAGTTTTTTTATTAATCCCAAGGAGGATATGATGGACGAGAGAGAAAATGCGTATGTACTGTGGTTCGACGAATTGCGTCGCGCCGATGTGAATCTGGTCGGCGGGAAATCGTCTTCGCTGGGCGAGCTGACGACGTCGACGGGGGTCCCGGTTCCCTATGGTTATGCGACGACGGCGCATGCGTATCGGTATTTCATGGAAACGACCGGTACGAACCGGCGCATTCACGAATTGCTCGGCGGCATGAAAGATGTCGAGGATTCGGCGGAGCTGCGCGAAGTGTGCGCGGAAATCAGAAAGACGATCATGGAAGCGGAAATGCCGCAGGATTTGGCGGATGCCATCGGCAAGGCGTATGAAGAACTCGCACAAAAAACCGGTCACGGCGATCCTTTCGTAGCCGTTCGTTCTTCCGCGACGGCCGAAGATCTTCCGGATGCGTCCTTTGCCGGCCAGCAGGATACGTACCTCAATGTCAAAGGCGCCGATGAAGTCATTCGGAAAGTAAAAGAATGCTATGCGTCTACGTTTACGGATCGCGCGACGTATTACCGCGAAAAGAAAGGCTATGCGCATGAAAATGTCGCTCTTTCCGCAGCGGTACAGATGATGGCGTTCTCCAAAGTCGCCGGCGTCATGTTCACGGTGGATCTTGCGACCGGCGCGGACGACAAGATTATGATCGAAGGATCCTGGGGCCTCGGCGAATACATCGTACAGGGCACCGTCACGCCGGATAATTTCGTCGTGGATAAGGAAACTTTGGCCATCGAATCCCGTCAGATTAACGAAAAACCGATTCAGCTCATTCGTGATGTGAACGGCGGCGTCGTGGAAACGAAAGTGCCGGAAGAACTCGCAAACGCCCAGGTCATGACCGATGAGCAAATCGCGGAACTTGCCGGATATGCGAAAGCGATCGAAAAACATTACGGCTGCTACATGGATATGGAATGGGCGCTCGACGAAGACAATAAACTCTGGATTCTCCAGGCTCGCCCGGAAACCGTATGGTCCCGCAAGAATAAAGAAAAGAAAGAGGAAAAGAAAGTGAACGTTACCACCGATCATAAAGTACTCGTCAAAGGCCTCCCGGCCAGCCCGGGCCTCGTCGCAGGCAAAGTCCATGTCATCACGGATCCGTCCCATATCGATGAATTCAAAGAAGGCGAAATTCTCGTCACGCTGATGACCGCTCCGGACTGGGTACCGGCCATGAAGAAAGCAGTCGCCATCGTCACCGATGCGGGCGGCATGACCTGCCACGCTTCCATCGTTTCCAGAGAGCTCGGCATTCCCTGTGTCGTCGGCACGAAGAGCCGCAGCGTCGAAGCGACCTCCGTCCTCAAGACCGGACAGGAAGTCACCGTCGATGCGCAGAACGGTATCGTTTACGACGGCATCGTCGAAGATATGCTCGGCAAGAAAGAGGAAACGGCATCCGCCGGCGCAGCTGTGGTCGCTGCCGAATATTTCCCGCCGACGGGCACCAATGTATACATGAATCTGGGCGATCCGGATCTCGCCGATAAATACAGCAAACTTCCGTGCGACGGCATCGGCCTCATGCGCGAAGAATTCATCTGGACGACGTTCATCCATGAACATCCGCTGTATCTCATCGAAACCGGTCATCCGGAAAAAGTCATCGACATGCTTTCCGAAGGCATCAGCAAAGTCTGCCGTGCAATGGCGCCGCGTCCCGTCGTTCTCCGTTTCTCCGATTTTAAATCCGGCGAATACAGAGACCTCAAGGGCGGCAACAAATACGAACCGGAAGAACCGGCCGACCTCCTCGGATGGCGCGGTGCGTCCCGTTACTACGATCCGAAATACTCCGCCGCTTTCCGTCTCGAACTCAAAGCCGTGAAGAAAGTCCGCGAAGAATTCGGTCTCAAGAATCTGCATTGCATGATTCCGTTCTGCCGCACGGTCGAAGAAGCGCGCAAAGTCACGGAAATCATGAAAGAAGAAGGCCTCGTCCGCAGCGCGGATTTCAAGCTGTACCTCATGGCCGAAATCCCGTCCAATATCATTTTGGCGGATCAGTTTAATCAGTATGTCGACGGCTACTCCATCGGCTCGAACGATCTTACCATGCTCATCCTCGGCTGCGATCGCAACAATGACACCGTCGCTTCCATCTTTGATGAAAGAAACCTCGCCATTCGCCGCGCGGTTCGTCATCTCATCAAAGTCGCTCACAGAGACGGCAAGACCGTTTCCATTTGCGGCCAGGCGCCGTCCGTCTATCCGGATTTCACCGAATTCCTGGTAAAGAGCGGCATCGATTGCGTTTCCGTCAATCCGGATATGGTCAAAGCCACGAAGAAGAACGTCGCCAGAATCGAGCAGCGCCTCATTCTCGACGCCGCTACCGGCCGCGGCCGTGCGGAAACCGAAGAATACGATTGGTAAGACGCTTTTAGAAACAAAGTAAGAAAGGATTCGCCATGCAGCTGACCGAAAGGCAAAAAGAAATCACCCGGATCGTCCGTGAAAACGGGCCGATTACCGGTGAGATGATTGCGGAAAAACTCCATGTCACCCGTAGTGCGCTGCGTGGGGATCTCGCCGTGCTCCTATCCGGCGAAGTCATCGCGGCCCGTCGCCGTCTCGGGTATTATTACACCGGCGGCGGCATGGATCCCGCGGCGTCGCAAATCCGGAAATGCACGGTCGAACAATATATGTCCCGCCCCGTCCTGGCGTCGCCCACCGCGAGTGCCTACGATGCGGCCGTGCTCCTCTTCACCGAGGATATCGGCACCATCTTCGTCGGCGAAGAAGACAATCTTCTGGGCGTCGTCTCCCGGAAAGATTTGCTCAAAGCCGCCATGGGACGCGAAGGACTCCAGAAAATGCCCATTTCCATGGTCATGACTTCGAAATCCAAAATGATTTACGCCGAGCCCGGCGAAGAAATGCTCTCCGTCGCGCGGAAACTCATCGATTATGAAATCGATTGCCTGCCCGTCGTTTCCGTTTCCGAAACGAAGGGAGAAAAACGTTTCCGCCTTCTCGGACGCATTTCCAAAACGAATATCACCCGTCTTCTTCTGGAACTCGGGAAAGGAGCCAACGCGTAAGTGGAAACGAAAACGACCGTCTACGTCATCTCTGATTCCATCGGGGAAACGGGCGAAAAAATGGCGCGCGCCGCCATCAGTCAATTCGAAAACGATAAAATCGACGTCGTCCGCGTGCCTTTCGTCCGGGCGCCGGAACAAATCCGCGATATCGTGCAGGAAGCGGTGAGAACGGGCGGCATCATCTGCCACACGCTCGTTTCCCGGGATTTATGCGAAAGCCTCGATCGCTATGCCGCGAAACACGGCGTGCGGTACGTGGATCTCATGGGTCCGATGCTCGCGGCTCTCTCGGATGTGACGGGGGATACGCCCGCCATGAAACCGGGAATCATCCACAAGCTCGACGAAGAATATTTCCGCAAAGTGGAAGCCATCGAATTCGCCGTCATGTACGACGACGGGAAAAATCCCGCCGGTTTCCTCAAAGCGGATATCGTCCTCATCGGTGTGTCGCGCACGTCGAAGACGCCGATGTCGATGTATCTGGCAAATAAGCGCTACAAAGTCGCCAATTTGCCGCTCGTCCCGGAAGTGCGCCTCCCGGAGGAAATTTTCAAAGTGCCGTCGCATCGCATCATCGGCCTTATCATCGATCCCTATAAGCTGAACAGCATTCGAAACGAACGCATGAAAGCGCTGGGATTTGCCGGCGACGCGAATTACACGAGCATCGATCGCATCGAAGAAGAGCTCGCGTACGCGAAATCCGTCATGCGAAAACTCCATTGCCCGATTCTCGACGTCTCGAACCGAGCCATAGAGGAAACGGCCGCGCGCATTGTGGAAATCATAGAAAAAAACAAATCGCTCTACGGCGAAAAGTACTGAATGCAATAAAAAATCCCCTGCGGGGGATTTTTTAATGCGTGGATGCGAGAAGCGTTGATGCGTTGATGCGCTGCGCGCGTATTGTGCGTGGGCATGAGGCATGGGGCATGAGGCATGCGGTTCAGGATGCGCTGCGCGCATATTCCTGTTTTATCTATGCACTATGCACTTTGCACTGTTTCTTATACTTTCCAATGTCTCGGGACGAAGATGTCGTCGAAGAGGGCTATGGCGTGGTTGTCGGTGAGGCCGGCGATGAGATCGCGCGCGGCTTGCGATGTGTCTTCGGCGAGCTCCATGCGCTCTTTCGGAATTTTATCCGGATGTTTCATATAATATTCGTAGAGCATTTGCACGACGCCGTAACCGCGCTGGCGATCCGGAATGAGCGGCGGAGAAATGTATACGCGGTCGAACATGAAACGGCGGAACGCGAGCAGCATTTCATCGCCTTCCGGGCTCATGTGAATGTCGGGGCCGCCCTGCGAATTTTGAATGAGATCCGTCACCATGGCCGTGATCATTTGCGAATGGCGCGTGCCCATGAAATCTCGAATGTCTTTCGGCAAATCTTCGGGCGAAAGGAGCGCGGACGCTATGGCGTCGTCGTAATCGTGGCAAAGATACGCGATGCGGTCGGCGTATTTAATGAGGCGTCCTTCGGGCGTCGCGGCTTTGAGCTCGCCGGTGTGATGCAAAATGCCGTCGCGGACTTCTTTCGTAAGATTGAGGCCGCGGCCGTGTTTCTCCAATTTTTCCACAATACGCACGCTTTGCTCATTGTGTTCGAAATGTCCGCTGATATCGCGGAGCGCCGATTCGCCGACGTGACCGAAAGGCGTGTGCCCGAGATCGTGCCCGAGTGCAATGGCTTCGGTGAGATCTTCATTGAGAGAAAGCGCGCGCGCCATCGTGCGCCCGACTTGAGAAACTTCGAGCGTGTGCGTCATCCGCGTCCGAAAAAGATCCCCTTGCGGCGCAATGTAGACTTGGGTTTTATGTTTCATATTGCGAAACGACGCGCTGTGCAAAATGCGATCGCGGTCGCGCTGGAATGCGGTGCGAATGGGACAGATATCGTCTTCCCGATCGCGCACGGCGTTTTTGGAAAATGTGGCATACGGCGCGAGTAACATTTCTTCGGCTTCTTCGATATGTTCGCGAATGGTCATAGGAATCTCCTTTCCGATTTCTTTTCTTTCATTATATCAAATCTAAATGCGAAGTGCAGAGCGCAAAGTGCAAAGTGCAAAGTGCAAAGTGCAAAGTGCAAAGATAAAACAGGAATTGTCGGCGAAGCCGACACCTGCAACGCATCAACGCTTCTCGCATCAACGCATGCCGCAGTATGGTATAATGTCACAAAAGGAAAAGCGGAAAAAGGTTCAAAGTTTTAAAACAGGAGTATGACGTGGGGATGACTGTGTTTCCCAATATGGCGCAGGTGATTGCGGCCAGGGAGTATTTGACGGATTTTTTGGTGCATGCGCAGGGATTTTGCCGGGCGGTGGATCGCTGCGAATATGTCGCGACGATTTCGCGTTTCGACATGACGCATTACGTTTTCAAATTCCGCGCGCGCGGCGGGCCTTGGTATCTCGCGGTGTGCGGCGGTTTCAAGTCGGCGAAAGATAAGGAGCCGGGGTGTTTCGTCGGGACGGACGGCTCTCTGTACGAGGAAGCGACGGCGGTGCAGGCGGCCGAGGCGCTTTTGGATCGGATGTATGTGCTGACAAATCGGCTGAATTTCGAAGATATGCTTCCGGATTTGTCGGTGCCGATGACGCAGGAGGAAACGGAGTCACTCATCACCGATATTATGCGAAAACTTTCGGACGCCGGCATCAAGGCCGATATCTTTGAAGTGCGGCAAATGATTGAAACATTGCAACGCATGGAACAGGGCATCGATGCGGCGGCGCCGGATAATTTGCCGTGCCGGCTGTCTTCGCGCGTCATTTTCGGAGCGGTGCCGCCGGATTTGCGCGGTATTCCGAATCGGCTCATGCATTTCACGTATCCGCCGCAGACGTTTGAGGAAACGGAGGAAGGGCTCGTCATGGTCTTCGATCGGCTGAAGATCACGATTTCGCGCGGGGAAAAAGCGACGGAAGAGGAAATTCGTTTCTACGGCGCGCGCAATGAAAAGGCGGAGGATTTCATCGGAGATTGTTTCAAAAACGAAGCGACGATTACGCTTTCGGCGACGAGCGAAGAGACGGATCTGGCGGAAATTTCCTATATGCTGGCGCATGCGGTGAAGGCGGCTTTGGAGCTTCCGCAGGCGCTCGCGGTGCTCACGGGTGCGACGCTTCTTTCGAAAGCGCAATATACGGATCTCGTGGACGACGCCGATTACAATCGCATGCAGCCGCTGGACGCGTTCGTGGCGGTGGCACCGGAATCGGATAAGCCGGGCGCGCATCTTCGGACGTACGGGCTGGAACCTTTCAAGTTTCCGGAACTTTTGTCCCTCGATGAGACGGATGATGAGCTCGCGGAGGATATGAAGGATATCGCCTACGATTTGGTATATGACGAAACGCTCTGGATTCAGGAACCGGACGATCACTCGAAGCCGTGGGAATTCATGCGCGGAAATTCCGGTTTCATGTATAAATTGGCGGATGAGAAGAATTCGCCTTTCCGGACGGTGCGGCGGACGCCGTATGTGTGGATGGATGAAACGCAGCGCATTCGGGATGATTTGATGATGGCGGGCGTGGCGCTTCGCGATGATGCGCAAATGATGAATCGCATGGCGTTTTTCCTTCTTTGGGCGTACGGGCACAATTTGCTTCGCAGCGATTTCATGTGGGAAATGGATCATGAAATGATGCAGCGGCGCTATCACAATGATTTGCGGCGTTGGCTTTTGGAAGTGTCCGGGTCGCTCGATACGCGGATTTTCCTGAAAGCGGGCCGCGCTTTCGTTGAAGAATATTACAGCATGCGACATCCGACGCTCGGTTTCTACAAAGAGCTCAAAGAATTCGCCATTGCGCGCGAAAATAATCCGCGTATTGTCGCGCATATGCAAAGCGTGGGCCCGGAAGCGGCGGCGTTCCTGATGTGGAATCAGGAAACGTTCGAACAAGTGGCGAAGCTGCTGGATCGGAGATATAAGGAGCATAGAAAGAAACTGCGAGAGAAAAAGGAAAGTGGGGAACGCTGATGCGTTGATGCGTTGATGCGCGGCAGGTGTCGCCTGCGGCGACGATTTCTGTTTTAATCGGCGCCTGCGGCGCCCGGCCGGCTTCGCCGGCATAAGACGTGATATGCGCGAAGCGCATCCTGAACGCATTAACGCTTCTCGCATCAACGCATCACCTAATCAAAAAAGCTGTGAACCACCAAAGTGGCTCACAGCTTTTTTTCGCATTTTACTTCATCATATCATCATAGGATTTTTTGATTCTCAAATAGTTCGCGCGGCGTTCTTTCGCGTCGGCTTCCGTTTTTTCGAAGAGGGCTTCGGCTTTGTCGGGGAAGAGTTTCGCGAGGCTCGCGTAGCGGACTTCGCCCATGAGGTAGTCGCGGAAGTTTCCTTTCGGCTCGCGGCTGTCGACGGAGAAGGGATTTTTTCCTTTTTCGAGGAGCGCCGGATTGTAGCGCCAATTGACCCAGTAGCCGCATTCGACGGCGCGTTTGGCTTCTTCTTGGCTCTTGCCCATGCCGGCTTTGAGGCCGTGGTTGATGCAGGGCGCGTACGCGATGATGAGCGACGGGCCCGGATAGCTTTCCGCTTCCGCGATGGCTTTGAGGGCTTGATTCATATCGGCGCCCAAAGCAATCTGCGCGACGTAGATGTATCCGTAGGAAACGGCCATCATGCCGAGATCTTTTTTCTTTGTCTTTTTGCCGGAGGCGGCGAATTTTGCGATCGCGGCTGCCGGCGTCGATTTCGAGGATTGGCCGCCTGTATTCGAATAGACTTCGGTATCGAGGACGAGGACGTTTACGTCTTCGCCGCTTGCGAGAACCTGATCGAGGCCGCCGAATCCGATGTCGTAGGCCCAGCCGTCGCCGCCGAAAATCCACTGGCTGCGTTTCACGAAATGATCTTTCATATCGAGAAGTTCTTTATATTCGGGATGAGAGGAAACTTCGGCACGGAGCGCGGCTTCGAATTTCCGTGCGCGCGCGCGGCTTCCTTCGCCGATTTCTTTTTTCTCCAGCCATTCTTCCATGACGGCTTTTGTTTCTGCGTCGGCCGCCGGAAGGAGTGCGGAAACTTTATCCGCCAGGCGCGACCGAAGTTTCTTTTCGCCCAGGTACATCCCCAGGCCGTATTCGGCATTGTCTTCAAAGAGGGAGTTTGCCCAGGCGGGCCCTTCGCCGTCTTGATTTTTCGTGTACGGCATCGAGGGGGAGCTTGCGCCGTAGATGGAAGAGCAGCCTGTCGCGTTTGCGATATTCATGCGGTCGCCGAAGAGCTGGGTGACGAGGTGAATGTAGGGTGTCTCGCCGCAGCCCGCGCAGGCGCCGGAGAATTCGAAATAGGTCGGCTCCATCATGGCGCCGCGAATCGTATTTTTCGGGAGCGGATTTTCTTTTGCGGGAAGGCTCATCGCGTAATCCCAGAGTTTTTGTTTATCGAGCTGGGTTTCCGCCGGGCGCATGACGAGCGCTTTATTCCGGGCGGGGCAGGTATTGGCGCAAATGCCGCAGCCGTAGCAATCTTCGGGATCGACGGTGATGCGGTATTTGAGACCTTTCACGGGGCCGGGGAAATCTTTCACGATGAATCCTTCCGGCGCTTTTTCCGCTTCTTCTTCGGTGACGAGAATCGGACGAATCGTCGCGTGCGGGCAGGCGGCGACGCATTGGTTGCAGCCGATGCAGTTTTCGGGAATCCATTCGGGGATTTCGATCGCAGCCGCCGGGCGTTCGTATTGGGACGTGCCGGAGGGGAAGGTGCCGTCTTCGATGCCGCGGAAGGCGGAAACGGGAAGGTCGTCGCCTTCCTGGCGGTTCATGACGTCGCACACATCGCGGACGAAATCGGGACGCGGGACGAGATGACGCTCGGCGCCCGTCGTCGCATGCGCCCAATCTTCCGGAATTTCCACGCGGATCGGCGCGGTGATGCCGGCATCGACGGCCGCGTTATTCATCGCGACGACATCGGCGCCTTTGCGGCCGTAAGAATGTTCGTTTGCTTCTTTCAAATATTTCACCGCATCTTCGATCGGGATGATATTCGTCAGCGCGAAGAAGGCCGATTGCATGATCATATTGATGCGAGAGCCGAGGCCTAAGTCTTTTGCGATTTTAAAACCGTCGATGATGTAGAATTTCGCGTGCATGGTTGCGAGTTTCCGTTTCATCATGGCGGGAAGCATATCGGAAAGTTCATCCGCACTCCACGGGCAGTTCAAAAGGAAGACGCCGCCGTCTTTGAAACCGCGGAGCAAATCGTATTTCCAGACGTAGCTCGGGCGGTGGCAGGCGATGTAATCGGCGCGGCGGATGAGATAGGGGCGGCGAATGGGATCGGGCCCGAAGCGCAAATGGGAAATGGTGACGCCGCCGGATTTTTTGGAATCGTAGGCAAAGTATCCCTGCGCGTACATGTCCGTGTAGTCGCCGATGATTTTGATGGCGTTTTTATTGGCGCCGACGGTGCCGTCCGATCCGAATCCCCAGAATTTACAGGAAACGGTGCGATCTTTCGTTTCCGGCATCGGAACCGGAGCGAGCGACAGATTCGTCACGTCGTCTTTGATGGAGAGCGTGAAATTGTGACGCGGATTTTCCGCTTTCAGATGTTCGAAGACGGCCGTAATGTCTTCGGGAATGACGTCTTTGGAGCCGAGGCCGTAACGCCCGCCGACGACTTTAATCGGAAGGCCGGCCGCGGCGATGACGCTTTGGACGTCCAGGAAGAGCGGCTCGCCCAGAGATCCCGGTTCTTTCGTGCGGTCGAGGACGGCGATTTTTTTTGTGGTCTTGGGAAGCGCGGAAAGGAAATGTTTCGCGGAGAACGGGCGATAGAGATGGACGGAGATGACGCCGACTTTTTCACCGGCGGCATTCAAGGCGTCTACGACGTCTTTGGCCGTATCGGTGACCGAGCCGATGGCAATCAGCACGCGATCGGCATCAACGGCTCCGTAGTAATCGAAAAGATGATAGCGGCGGCCCGTGATTTTGGAAAGCTCTTCCATGTAGCCGTCGACGATTTCGGGGAGAGCTTCGTAGTAGGAATTGGCCGCTTCGGTGTGTTGAAAATAAATATCCGGATTTTCCGCCGTCCCGCGGATGACGGGGTGATTGGGCGAAAGAGCACGCGCGCGGAATTCGGCGAGTGCCTTTTGGTCAATCAAGGGCGCCAGGTCTTCGTACTCGATGGTTTCTATTTTTTGAATTTCATGACTCGTGCGGAAACCGTCGAAGAAATTGATGAAGGGCACGCGGCCGCGGATCGCGGAAAGATGCGCGACGGCGGCAATGTCCATGATTTCCTGGGGATTCGCTTCGGCGAGCATGGCGCAACCGGTCGCGCGGGCGCTCATGACGTCCTGATGATCGCCGAAAATGGAAAGCGCGTGGGACGCGAGCGCGCGCGCCGCAATGTGGAAGACGCCGGGAAGAAGTTCGCCCGCGACTTTGTACATATTCGGAATCATGAGCAGCATGCCCTGGGACGCGGTGTACGTCGTCGTCAGAGCGCCGGCCTGGAGAGATCCGTGGAACGCGCCGGCAGCTCCCCCCTCAGCCTGCATTTCCACAACGGTTACGGTATCGCCGAAAATATTTTTCTTGCCGTGCGCCGCCCATTCGTCGACCGATTCGGCCATCGGCGATGACGGCGTAATCGGATAAATGGCGGCCACTTCGGTGAACGCATAAGAAATGTACGCGGCGGCGGTATTGCCGTCCATGGTTTTCATGTGTTTCAAGATATGCACCTCTTTTTGTACGATGAGGAAATTCCTCAAGGGACGAAAAGGAAACGTCGGAGAACCGTTTCCTTCGGCTTGCCGGTTGCAACTGTACGAAAAATTATGTACAATATAACCATGCAAAAATCTCATAGGCATTCGGCGCGCAGGTTATGAAAGCGGCGCACGGAATAAAAGCGGAAAAATTCCGCGGAGATTTGTTTCCATTATAGGAGAAATTTTATAATTTCACAAGCAATACATGAATATATATATATGATATATATAATTTTTTCATGGCGGCGTGTGAACGAAAATGACCGGGAATCGGGGCGGCGCTCCGAAATTTCCGTTTCCTCATCGTCGGGGTACAGAGAGAGGTGGAGTGTATGGATTACAGACATTTGCGCTATTTTTTGGAAGTCGCCAATCAGAAAAGTTTTTCGAAAGCGGCGCGGCAGTTTCACATTTCTCAGTCGGCCATCAGCCGGATGATCAAAGCTTTGGAAACGGAGCTCGGCGTGACGCTTTTCATGCGCAATGCGAAAACGGTGGAGCTCACGGAAGCGGGTGCGATTTTTCTCGGACATGCGAAACGCTGCATGTTTTCTTTCGACCATCTGAAATCGGATTTCGAAAATGAATTCAATTTGAAACAAGACACGATCGAAGTCGGGCTTCCGCCGATTACGAATGCGCACGTTTTCGGACGTTTCCTCAGTGAATTCAAAAAGAAATATCCGCAGGTGGAAATTAAATTGTACGAATACGGCTCGAAAATGATCGAGCATTCCGTGCGGGAAGGCGTCGTGGACGTCGGGATCATTTGCACGGTGCCGAATAAGGAATTCGGATCGTTTTTCATTTCGCAGGACAATATGAATGTCGTGATGCCGGCGGATTGCCCGCTCGCGAAAAACAAGACGGTGCCGCTTAAAGTGCTTTCGGAGTATCCGCTCGTGTCGTATCGGGATGATTTCAATGTGCACGACGATATT
>CAVJQK010000019.1:0-12500 GCA_963651795.1 Erysipelotrichaceae bacterium
CCTCTACCTCATCGGTCTCAATCTTTTCTTCGTCGGCGTCGTGCCGATCGTTTCCTTCCTCATTTTCCGCGGCCGGGGCGAAATGAATTATTTTCTGAATCCCCTGCTTGCCGTGAGCGAGCCGAGTTTTTATTTCATCATCGGCTACTGGATTGAGCACGTCATTCCGCGCGATTGGATTACGAAACGAAATCTCGCGTATCTGGGCGCCGCGGCTCTTTGCGGCACCGCAATTTCCGCCGTGATGACATGCTTCTACGGCGCGGCAATGGGCGGCCTCACCGAAGCCCACTCCACGCGTTTCTACGATTCCTTTCTCTTTTTAAATTCCGCCTTCGTCTATCTTTCGGCCAGATATTGGTTCGCTCACCATTCCGTCTCCGATTTCGGGAAACGCGCGCTCCTCTTCCTGGGCTCGCTCTCATTTGGCGTCATGCTCTTTGAAGAAATCACCCGCAGCCTCACTCATTTCATTCTCGCACGCATACTCCTTCGCTACAATCCGAACTTCCCCATGATTGACGCCATCATCTGGATCTCAATCGCCTTCACCCTGGGTCTCATCTTCACCTACATCCTCAAAAAAATTCCGTATTTCAGGAAACTGATATAAGCACAAAAAAGCGGCTCGGACATTATGGTCCGGGCCGCTTTTTGGCGTGGATGCGTGGATGCGTTGATGCGTGGATGCGCGGATGCGCTGCAGGTGTCGCCTGAGGCGACGATTCCTGTTTTATGCCGGCTACGCCGGCGAGCGAGCGGAACGAGCGATTACAAGAATGCCGCGCAGCGCTCCGGTTAAAGCGCATACCGCACGGCGCACGGCGCACGGCTTCGGCACAAATGTCGCACCGAGATAAGCGCGCCAAATGACTCACTCTATTTCCAATTCTTGTGCCACTTTGCGGACGTTTCCGCTGTCTCCTAAAATCGTGACTTTGTCGCCTTCTTGCATGGGCATGTCGGGGGCGGGGTTGATCATGTTTTCCGTGCCGCGGAGGACGGCGACTACGTTGATATTGTATTTGCGGCGGGCATCGATTTGGATGAGGTTTTTACCGACCCATTCTTTCGGCATTTGCACGGTGAGGATGGTGATGTTGTTATTCATTTCAATGTAATCGATGATGCCGGGTGAGGTGAGGTTGTGGGCGACGCGGATGCCCATTTCTTTTTCGGAAAAAATGATTTTGTCCGCGCCGATTTTTTCGAGCATTTTCCCGTGCAGCTCATTCAAGGCTTTCACGACGAGTGTTTTGACGCCCATGTCTTTCAGCTGGAGCGTCGCGAGGAGGCTGCCCTCGATGTTTCCTATCCCGATGACGGCGATATCCGCATTGCCGGCGCCGATGGCGGCGAGGTTTTTTTCATCCGTCGCGTCCGCGCAGACGACGTACCCCAATTGATCGGACAAATCCTGCACGACGTCTTCGTCCGAATCCATCGCCATGACGTCGTAACCGAGTTTCTCCAATGTGAGCGCCACGCTCGTCCCGAAACGCCCGAGCCCGGCCACAAAAAATTGCAACTTCTTCTCCATGACACTCTCCTACATCTCACTCAAAAATTAATGACAAATGACAAATGACAAATGACGAATGACGCGTTGTATTTCATTCCCCATTTCCCATTCTTCACAGCCCGCCGGCGCTTGAGGCATACAACATATATGCGCGCAGCGCATCCTTGATCCCATGCCTCATCCCTCATGCCCCGTGCCTATCCAATCGTCACATTCTCCGTCGGATAGCCGATGCGGCCTTGGTGGCGCTCGGCGAAAGTCAGGACCATCGTCATGACGCCGATTCTGCCGATGAACATCGCGAAAATTAAAATGATTTTGCAAAAATCGTTCGGCTCGCCCTGTATCCCGCTGCTGAATCCGACCGTGCTCAAAGCGGACACGCTTTCAAACAAAATCACGCCCATATCGCTGCCCGACGTATCGAAAATGAGGAGCAGGAGCGTCGTGAAAAAAATGAGCGCCGAAGACAGTGTGAAGACGTGGAACGCTTTGGAAATATACGAATCGCCGATGCGGCGGTGAAAAATGACGACATTGCGCCGCCCGCGCACCCAGCCGAAAAGCGAAAGAATAATGATCATCATCGTCGTCGTGCGGATACCGCCGCCTGTGGAAACGGGCGCCGCCCCGATGAACATGAGCAGCATCACGACGAATTTCGCCGCGCCCGAAAGCGCCGCCGGATCGAATGTCATAAATCCGCCCATTCTGGACGACACGGACATGAAGAAGGCATTCATCACCTCATCGTACACGGCGATATCCCCCATCGCCTCCGGATGCGCCATATCGAAGCAGAAAAAGACGACCGTCCCGAGCGTCGTGAAAATGACTTCGGCCGTCAGCACCAATTTCGTATTGAGCGAAAACCGTTTCCCGTGCCGATGTTTTCGCAAATCATCGATGACCATGAAACCGATGCCGCCCAGCATCATCGTCGCGACGACGACAAGCCCGACGAAAGGATGCCTGGCGTACGCGCCGAAGCCGGCGTTTCCGAAAAGATCCAGCCCGCAATTGCAAAAGGCGGAAACGGCGTGCCAGTAACCGTAATAAATCCCGATGGGACCGAATTCCGTATAGAAATACGCGCCCAAAAGCGTCCCGGAAACGAGCTCGATCAGAATCGTGAGGCGAATAATTTGGCGCACGAGCGCGACCATGCCGGACGGCGTTTCCAAATTGAAAGAATCGCTCAAAAGAAGCCGCTCGCGAAGGCGCACGTGGCGCCCGGCGTAAATGACCATCGTCGCCATGATTGTCATGACGCCGAGGCCGCCGACCTGCATCATGACGAGGACGACGAGCTGGCCGAAAATCGAAAGATTGTCACGCAGGGAAAAAAGCGTCATCCCCGTGACGGAAACGGCGGAAACGGAGGTGAAAAGCGCATCCAAAAAGGAAATGTCCCGCGTGCCCGTCTGCGACACGGGGAGCATTAAAAGCAACGCGCCGGCAATCATAAATACGGCAAAGCCGAGCAAAATGAGCCCGGCCCGCGGCATGCGCCGAAAGGCGTCCAATATAAAATGCACTTTTTCGACGACTCCTTTCTTTTAAAAAATTAGCAATGAGCAATTAGCAATGAGCAATTCCGGTGTCGCCTTCGGCGACGATTTTTATATTTCCGACCGGCATGTCCGGTGACTCCGCTATCGTCAGCGCGGCGGCGGTTTCTTTTTTCAAAAGATCCCACGTGCTGCGACGGTGTCCCATGATTTTCGAGCGATCTTTCGGCGCGCAGATGATTTTGATTTCCTCCGCCCGCGGCAGGCGCCGAATCGCCCGCAAAAGCTCATGCCGCGCGATGTATTGATCGACGAGCTCGCCCATTGCCGGATGATAGGGCCCGGCCGCGAGCGATTCTCCGCGATCGAATTCCTCCGTCGCCTGGAGACCCGTCCGTATGACCGAAATCCCAAAGCGCGCGTAATACCGTTTCAAAAAAGCGCAGCGATGCACCGCCTCATCCAAAGAAAGAGGCCGATACGTCCCCGCCTCATACATCCGGCAAAGCGCCGTATCTTTCAAAACGAGCACCGGATAGAGGCGAATGAAATCCGGCGAAAGCACCGCGCCCATCCGCGCCGTCCGCCGAAGCGACGCCATAGTTTCCCCCGGAAGCCCCTGCATAAATTGCAGCCCGATTTTGAAACCGAATTTGCGGAGAAGCGTCACCGCCCGCGCCACATCGGCCGCCGTGTGCCCGCGACCTGCCGTTTCCAGCACGGCATCGTCCAGACTTTGCACGCCGAGCTCCACCGTCCGCACCCCGCGCGATTGCAAAAGCGAAAGCCGCTCCGAATCGATGCAATCCGGCCGCGTCGATAAACGTATCGCCGAAATTTTTCCGCGCAAAAGCGCCTCATGCACAGGCTTAAGAAGCGCATCCATGACGGAAAGCGAGAGCGCCGTAAAAGACCCGCCGTAAAAGGCCGCCTCCCATTCGCGCGGCTCCTTGCACGTTTCCGTATAAATCCGAATTTCCTCCGCCACATCGCGCGGCGTCACCGGCGTTTCCACACCCGTGATCCGCACCTGATTGCAGAAAATGCAGCGGTACGGGCAGCCGTAATGCGGGATGAAAAGCGGAATAATCGAATGTCTCAATCCCCGCTCTCTTCCGCGTCGTCTTCTTCCGTATCTTCGTAACGCTCATTCAGCGCCAGCACCGTCAGAATATCGTGGCGTGTAATCATGCCGACCAGGCGATTCTCGTCATCCACGACCGGCACCGTCTTCAAATGCTCGTCAATCATGAGCGACGTAATCGAGCTCATCGGCGTATCCGGCTTCACGCAGCGCGTCTTCTTCGTCATCAAATCCGCCGCCTGCGTCGCCAGAATTTTCTTGAAAGACTTTTCGTAACGCCCGTAGCCGCAATAATAAATCGTCCCGCCCAGCACATCCAAATGCCGCGGAATATGCGGGCGCACTTTTTTGTACAACAAATCCCCTTCGGACACGATTCCGACCAAATGATTTTCCTCATCCACGACCGGCATCGCGCTCACATTATGCGACACAAAAAGCCGAATCAGCTCATGTACCGTAATTTCCGGCGGCACCGTAAAGACATACTTTTCCATAAAATCCTTTGCGGTATACTCTTTTTCCGCCACGACAGTTTCATCCATTACGATCCCTTCTTTCTTTTGGAAATAAAAATTCTTCTTGCTTTTGGAAACAAAATTCATCGAAGATATTTTCAAAAAATTCTCAAAGAAATTTTCGGAAACATTTCTTTCTTATATTTTAACATTATTTTGAGAAACAGGAAACATTTTACCGCGCACACGCAAAAAGACGCCCCTTGCGGAGCGCCTCTTTCTGTTTCATAAATTTTTTCGTATTCCGAAATTAATATTCTTCGTAGAGCGGATATTTTTTGCAAATGGCCGCGACGCGGGCTGCCGCATCGGCTTTGACGGCCGCATCTTCCGGTGCTTTGAGGACGGCGGTGATGATGTCTGCGATTTCTTTGAAATCTTCTTCCACAAGGCCGCGGGTGGTGAGCGCCGGGGAACCCAGACGAATGCCGCTCGTGACGAAGGGGGACAATTTTTCAAAAGGAATCGTATTTTTATTGCAGGTGATGCCGACTTCGTCGAGGACGTTCTGCGCGATTTTGCCGGTGATGCCGAGGCCGGTGACGTCGGCCAAAAGGACGTGGGTATCGGTGCCGCCGGAAACGACGCGGATGCCGTTCTTCTGCAGTTCATCGGAGAGGACTTTTTCGTTCTTCACAATTTGTTTCGCATAATCTTTGAAGGACGGTTCGAGATCTTCGCCGAATGCCGCCGCTTTCGCCGCAATGACGTGCATCAAGGGACCGCCCTGCATGCCCGGGAATACGGCTTTATTGATGGCCTGCGCGAATTTTTCTTTGCACAGAATGATGCCGCCGCGCGGTCCGCGAAGGGTCTTGTGCGTGGTGGAGGTCACGATATCGGCATAGGGTACCGGGCTCGGATATTCGCCGCCCGCGACGAGGCCGGCAAAGTGCGCCATGTCGACCATGAAGAGTGCGCCGACTTCGTGCGCAATGGCTGCCATGCGTTCGAAATCGATGATACGGGAGTACGCGCTGGTGCCGCCGATGATGAGTTTCGGATTCGTTTCCTTCGCGAGTTTTTCCAGCGCGTCGTAATCGAGGAGTTCATTGTCTTCGCGGACGCCGTAGGGAAGAACTTTGAAATAATTGCCGGAAATATTGACGGGGCTGCCGTGAGAAAGATGGCCGCCGTCCGTGAGATTCATGCCGAGCATCGTGTCGCCCGGTTTCAAAAGAGCGTAGTAAACGGCCATATTCGCCTGGGAGCCGGAATGCGGCTGGACATTGGCATGGTCGGCGCCGAAAAGTTCTTTCGCGCGATCGATCGCGAGCTGCTCGACTTTATCAACGTATTCGCAGCCGCCGTAATAACGCTTTCCGGGATATCCTTCGGCGTATTTATTGGTGAGAACGCTGCCCTGCGCTTCCATGACGGCGTAGCTCACGACGTTTTCGGAAGCGATCATTTCGAGTTTGTTCCGAAGGCGTCCGAGTTCTTCGGTAATGGCGCTTGCGAGCGCTTTGTCGTCTTTCAAATGTTTCATCATTTTCTCTTTTCCCCTCTCCGGAAATAAAAATAGAAATAGAAATATATGTAATGAGATACCTTTGAGCTCATGTTCGAAAATGCAGGGAGCCGGGAGCCGGGAGCTGGGAGCTCTGGAGGAGTGCTGCGCACGCATTTTTTTATAATCGCTCGCTTTGCTCGCTTGCGCTGCGCGCGGCTTTGCTACCGTAGGCAGCGAGGCGCCTGCGGCGCCGATTATAACAAATCCGTCGCCGCAGGCGACACTGCTTAAAAGCCCACGGCTCATAGCTCACGGCCCACGGCTTCAGTTCAAATGTCGCACTGAGCCGAACAAAACTCTTCCCTCTTCCCTCTTTACTCTTCACTCGTACCGCGCCCTTTCGCCGCCTATCAAGGGCGGACGTGTGCGAGCGGCGACTACAATCGCCCGGCCGATGCGGTTATTTTGAAGCCGCACGGGGACCGCGACGCGCGCGAGGTGCATGCCGATCATGGTGAGCCCGATATCGAGCCCGCCGGCTGCGCGGACTTCTTCCACGACGACCGGATCTTGGAAATGTTTATACGCATTTGTCGCAAAAGCGCCGCCGGCGTGAAGCCACGGGACGACGGTGACTTCCTCCAAGCGGAAATGTTCCATCGTTTCTCTTTCGACGACGAGTGCGCGATTCAAATGTTCGCAGCATTGGAACGCGAGCCGGAGCCCGTGCTCTTCGGCGACTTCCATGAGCGCCGTGACCGCCGTTTCCCCCACTTCATCCGAGCTGTCTTTTCCGATATGACCGCCGCGGATTTCGGAGGACGAACCGCCGATGACAAGAAGCGCCCCTTTCGGAAACTTCGCGATTTCGATGAGTTCCGTGAGCGCCGCTTTCGTTTCTTTTTCTATCGATTCAATCATGCTGTGCCTTCTTTTCGATGGCGGCGATTTTTTCGAGACGCCGCGCATGCCGGCCGCCTTCAAAAGGCGTTTTCACAAATTCATCGAAAATCCGCTCGGCAAGACCCGGCCCCGTCACGCGCGCGCCGAGGCACAGGACATTGGCGTCATTGTGCGCGCGGGTGAAATGCGCGGAAAATTCTTCGCCGCAAAGCGCCGCGCGAATGCCTTTCATTTTATTGGCGGAAATGCTCATGCCGATGCCCGTCCCGCACACCAAAACGGCGGCGTCCGCGCTGCCTTCCTGCACCATCGCGCAGGCTTTTTCGGCAAAATCCGGATAATCGCAGGAAACTTCGTCATACGTGCCGCAATCAACATAGGAAACATCGGCCTCTTCCGCGTGTTTCTTCAGCGATTCTTTCAAACAGAATCCGCCGTGATCGCTTGCAAATGCAATTTTCATTCTACCGCCTCTTTTGTGCAAACATTTTCAGGACTGCTTTTGGGCTACTTATTCGAGATAGCCGGGAGCCGGGAGCCGGGAGCTTTACAGGTGTGCTGCGCACGCATTTTTTAATCGCTCGCATAGCTCGCTCGCCGGCAAAGCCGGCAAAAGCCGCGCGCAGCGCTAGGCGCCGAAGGCGCCGATTGCAACATAATGCCCGCCGTAGGCGCACCGCTTAAAGCTCCTAGCTCCTTGCTCCTACCTCCCGGCTACAGCTCAAATGTCGCATCAAGCCCGTCTCATCCCATGCGCCACTCATTCTTCCGCATTCTCCACTATGATATGATATCCTGTGGCCTTCGTCAAGCGATTCATAATGGCGAAACCGATGCCCGAGGGCACCGTGCCTTCGCCGTAAATCGCGCGGACGGGATGCGTATCGAAATAATGAAGCCCCGCGAAAAGACGGCGCGCCATCGTCGCTTCGTCGCCGCGCCGGCCCCAGATGAAAATCGCGCGATCTTTCGGCAAAAGCGCCGCCGTTTCCTCACTCACAAAGAAACCGGCGTCCTTTTCTTTTTCGGCGAGTTCTTTCAAAATTTTTTCCGTCTTTTTCACGTCGCCCGCATAGACCGTCATGGGCGCGTTCGGCGCGTAATGACGATATTTCATGCCGGGCGCTTTCGGCGGTTCCTTCGTCGGCGTTTTTCCCGTAATCGCGGGATCGACGGAAACGGGCGCGAGTTTCTCCAGCATTTCTATCGTAATGCCGCCGGGGCGATAGAGCGTGATGCCGTCTCCCTCGCAGGCGATAATCGTCGATTCCAGGCCGACCGCGCACGGACCGCCGTCGATGATCGCGTCAATCCGTCCGCCCAAATCGCGCAGCACATCTTCCGCCGTCGTGGGGCTCGGTTTCCCGGAAATATTCGCCGAAGGCCCCGCAATGGGGACGCCTGCTTCCCGAATGAGCGCGCGCGTCGCCGGATGCGCCGGGCAGCGGATGGCAACCGTCGAAAGCCCGCCGCACGTTTCCGAAGGAATAATATCTTTTTTCGGAAACACAATCGTAAGCGGCCCCGGCCAAAATGTTTCCATCAGTTTCTTTTGAAGCGGCGTCACATTTTGCACGAGCGCGGAGACCTCCGCCCTATCCGCCACATGCACGATGAGCGGATTATCCGAAGGCCGCCCTTTCGCCGCGTAAATTTTTCGCGCGGATTCCGCCGAAAGCGCGTTTCCGCCCAGGCCGTACACCGTCTCCGTCGGAAACGCGACCAGCCCGCCTTCGCGAAGAATCCGTCCCATTTCTTTTATTTTTTCGGAAAAATCTTCTTCTTCCGCCGAAATCATAATCGTATTCATGCGTCGGCCCTCCTCATGCACACGGCGCGCGCGATGCCGCCGTAATCACGCAGTATCGAGCTGTCCTCCCACGCGGGATTCCCGAAGAAAAGCGCCTGCACATCTTCCGATTGCCCGATGCCGACTTCCATCGCCAAAAGTCCGCCCGACTTCACATGCGCAGCCGCGTCTTTAGCCAAAATCCGATAAAAATCGAGCCCGTCTTCCCCACCGTCCAAAGCCGTATGCGGTTCACGGCGCACTTCCGGGGCGAGCGTCTCTATCACCGCCCGCGGAATATACGGCGGATTCGTCAAAATCACGTCGAACGTTTCCTCCGGCGAAAGCGCCTTCAAAAAATCGCCCTCACGCCATTCGATCCGTTTGGAAACGCCGGCCGCTTCCCCGTTTCCCCGCGCGACCGCGAGCGCCTCCGGCGAAATATCCACCGCGACGCCTTTCGCTTCCTTGCAAAAAGAAAGGAAGGAAACGGCAATCGCACCGCTTCCCGTGCCCAAATCGAGCATGGAAATATCCGGCAGATTGCGATAGTTTCCGATAATCGTTTCCAACCACGCTTCCGTATCGGGTCGCGGCACCAGCACGTGCTCATTCACATGAAACGAAATTCCCATGAATTCGCGTTTTCCGACCAAAACCGCCGTGCAAAAACCGGCGACACGCTTTTGAATCAAAATTTTGAAAGCCGCGAGCTCTTCCGGATTCACGATTTGATTGAAATCCGTGTAGAGATAAATCCGCGATTTTCCGAGGACGTGCCCCAATAAAATTTCCGAATCAAGACGCGGCTCTTCAATGCCGTGGCGCGCGAAATAATCCTGCGTCCACGCGAGCAATCTTCGTATCGTCCAAACGTCAGCCTCTGCCATGTTCTGCCTCTTTCATTCTCCGCGCCATGTCTTCTTCCATGAGCCCGTTTAAAATTTCATCCATATTCCCCGCCAGAAAGGAATCCAATTTATAAATCGTCTGCCCCGTGCGGTGATCCGTCACGCGCCCTTGCGGGAAATTGTACGTGCGGATACGCTCCGAGCGATCCCCGCTCCCGACTTGGCCTTTCCGATCCGCCGCCGTCTTCGCGTCCCGCGTTTCCGCCGCTTCCGCATAGAGGCGCGATTTCAAAATGCGGAGCGCTTTTTCTTTATTCTGCAATTGGCTCCGCTCATTTTGGCACGTGACGACCATCCCCGTCGGCAAATGCGTGATGCGAATCGCAGACGAAGTCTTATTGATGTGCTGCCCGCCCGCGCCGGACGAGCGATAAACGTCAATCCGCAAATCATCGCGATTCACTTCGATATCCACGTCTTCCACTTCCGGCAGAATCGCGACCGTCACCGCCGACGTGTGCACGCGCCCCTGACTTTCCGTATCGGGCACGCGCTGCACGCGATGCACGCCGGATTCGAATTTCAAAACGGAATACGCATTTTTCCCGCGAATCATACACGTGACTTCTTTGAAACCGCCGAGCTCCGTCTCGCCGGCATCGGCAATTTCCGCCGTCCAGCCTCTTTTCTCCGCGAATTTCAAATACATTTTGAGTAAATCCGCCGCAAAAAGCGCCGCTTCCTCGCCGCCCGTCCCCGCGCGAATTTCCAAAATAACATTTTTCCCGTCATTGGGATCTTTCGGGCAGAGCAAAATGTGGAGTTTCTTATCCAAATCGGCGAGCAATGTTTCCTTTTCGCGCAAATCTTCTTTCGCGAGATCGTGGAGCTCGGCCTCGGCTTTGTTTCCCAAAATGGAAACATCTTCCTCGATCGCCGCTTTCGTTTCCTTATACGCGCGATACGTCATCACCGTCTCCTCAAGCTCCGCGTGCTCTTTGGAAAGCGCGCGAAACTTTTCCTGATCGGCAATGACATCGGGATCGGAGAGCAAAATCTCAATCCCCAAAAAACGCGATTCTATACTGTCCAAACGATCGATTTGCATGAAATGTGTGTCCTTATGTGAAAAATAATTTTGTGCAACATTTGTGCCTTGGCTTTGCGCTATGCGCTATGCGCCGTGCGCCGTGCGCTTTAATCGGTACGCTGCGCGGCATCTTTATAATCGCTCGCTCCGCTCGCTCGCGCTGCGCGCGGCATAAAATAAATTCGCCGCAGGCGATACCTCTCAT
The DNA here is from genome assembly GCA_963651795.1 of Erysipelotrichaceae bacterium. Taxonomy (GTDB): domain Bacteria; phylum Bacillota; class Negativicutes; order Veillonellales; family Dialisteraceae; genus UBA1822. Next base: position 10,927 of record CAVJQK010000019.1, read on the forward strand.
CGATTAGCGTAGCGATATCGATGCCATACAAAAATCGTCGCCGTCAGACGACACATCTTAAAGCGCATACCGCACGGCGCATAGCTTTCTCTAAAATGTCGCACTATACTGTCATCACCCATTATACCAAAAAAAGAGCAATAAAAAAGCAGGGCATTGCGCCCTGTTTCTTATTCTGCCGACTTTTTGCCGTAACGCCGATTGAATTTTTCAATGCGGCCGCGAGCCTGACCGAAACGCTGCTGTCCCGTGTAGAACGGATGCGATTTGCTGCTGATATCGATATTGATCAGCGGATATTCGTTTCCGTCTTCCCAGACGACCGTCTGATTGGAGGTCGCGGTGGAGCGGGTCAGGAAGGAATAATTCGCGCCGGTATCGCGGAACACGACAGGATGGTAATCCGGATGGATATCCTTCTTCACTGTTTGCACCTCATTTCACTACCAAAGATAAATCACGGTTATTATACACGAAACCTTTCGCTTTGTCCAACAGAAAAATCTATTGTATAATGAAAAAAATTTCGGAAACGTTTTTTTGCTTTTTCGGGAGTTTCTATGCATCAATATCTCACGTACATCGGCGGTTTCCCCATTCGTTTCTACGGCATCTTTTTCGCGCTCGGCATTTTGTCCGGCTGCATCGTCGCGTATTTTCTTTTGAAAAAAGACGGGCGCGGCTGGGAGGAACACATGTGGGATCTCGGGCTCGTCATCGCTTTTGCCGGCATTTTGGGCGGGCGGCTTTGGGATGTTTTTTTCTTCGATTGGGATTATTACGGCGATCATCTCACGGAACTTTTCAACGTCTGGCAGGGCGGCATGGCGATTCAGGGCGGCCTCATTTTCGCAAGCTTCGCCGCATTTATGTATTTGAAACGAAACAAAATTCCCGTGCTTCCTTTTGCGGACGTCGTCGCGCCCGCCGTTATTTTGGGCCAGAGCGTCGGCCGCATTGCGAATTTTATGAACGGCGACGCATTCGGGCATCCGACGGGCGGAAATTTCGGCCTTCTCTATCCGGAGACGACGCTCGCGTATCACACGTACGGCGCCGCACCGCTTTGGCCGGCGGAAGTGTGGGAGTGCCAGGGCGATCTTCTCATTTTCGTCGCGCTCCTTCTTTTTTCCTGCGGGAAACATACGAAGGGCGCCGTCTTCTGTCTCTACATCATGCTCTACAGCGCGCTGCGTTTCTTCTTGGAATATTTCCGCGGCGATTACGGCACGCTCCTTTTCGGCCTCAAAAGCGCGCAGCTCACAAGCGTCACGGCTTTCACAATCGCCGCGCTCGTGTGGCTCTATTTGGCGTATCGCGAACGAAACGCGTAATAAGTGTACACTTAAAAGAAATATTTTGCACTAAAAGCGTATATCTGTTATAATACGCGTGTAACAATATTGTTTCTTTATTCCTTTTAAATCCACCGTTTCATTCTTTGAAAGGAGTCGGCATTATGATTACAGAGCAGGAAATTTTTCTGACGGATCCCAAGGAAAAAGCGCGCGTTATCGAGTTTCTGAAAGGATTCGATCTCACATTTACCGGGAACATCGATTACACCATGGGGC